>DYLU01000098.1 GCA_020721905.1 Leptospira biflexa
GAGCAAAAACACAGAAGATGTAATAGAGATTATTAAGGTGTCAGAGCCAGCAAAGCACCCTGGTAGAGTTACCGTACATAAATGAAAGGAACAAAATCAAAAAAAATGATATGCAATTTAAGATGATAGCGCTGGTGTCAGAGCAAAAGGATGAGCAAAAGAAGAAAACATGCAATAACCAGGCAAAAGAATAATCATCAGTAACTATCGCCCTAATGGTGTCAGAGCATGATAATTGTGCAATTACTGAAGTCTTTATGAGGGTATGGGGTCAGAGCAATTAAATTCTTGACAATACAATTATTGCCAACTATACACAACATAAACACTTTAACATAAATGCGAGGATCCCATGAAATCCAATGTAAAAAGCAAGGATTACCAGGATTTTCTGGATGATTTGAAAGGGTATTATGAAAAACATGATCATAAAGAAGAAAATATACCTGTAGGAACACGTATACAAAAGATCAGAGAAATTCAGAAAATGGATATTGAAGAATTAGCATCCATAGCCGGTATTGATGCTAAATATTTACACGACATAGAATCGCTCAAAGCGTTTCCGGATTTAGGAACAATTATTCGTTTGTCCAAAGCACTCAAAATATCAACAGGGCTTATTATTGACGAGCAATCCGGCCTGCCATATGTGCTCATACGTAAAAATACAAGGCAAAAAATAACCCGTAAAATCTCAGGTAAAAAAGACCACCCACATTATGAATACCTCTCGTTATCATCGGGTGTGATTTCACGCCATATGGAATCTTTCATAGTCAGGTTAACCAGCAATGTATATTATACACAGGATATATCGGCGCATGAAGGCGAGGAGTTCCTCTATGTCCTTGAAGGGGCAATGAAGATTAAATTAGCTGATAAAGAGGAAACGCTGCATGCTGGTGACAGCATATTCTATCACTCAACAATCCCGCATACCTTAAAAAGCATAAGCCCCAGGCCTGCAGTGCTTCTTGCAGTGCTCTATACCGGATAATACCATTTATACGAAGCATAATCATGATGCAATAGATCACTTTTTTTAAGCAGCACATCATAACTATAGTTTGAACCAGTTACCAGTCACTATCGCACATCATTTTATCGTTTCAGTACCCACCTGTATATAACAATATTGAATGCTTTCTGAATGGAATTAATTATAAAGAGGAAAGCATCGCGCACATCAAACATTGGGCTTGGCAGGCCAAACAAAAGCGGTACAGGAATAAAGAGATTGCGTGCGCCAATGGGGCACCCCTTGATTCGCAAAACTCTTTTAGCAACAAGCTTCCCTTCAACTTTGGTACAATCACCCACCAGCAATACACTGCCATCATGGATAACCACATCACCTTTGTATATTCCTGTAACGATAGCTCCTTTCTTTGCTTTTTTCAGTGAACCCGGCCTTCGTTTTTCAATGGTGCCCAGGCATCCTTTCACAGCAGCCTCACAGCCACCATCGCAGATAATATCTGTATTGGGTGCATATCCTGAATAAAACTTGAGTGGCGTATCAAGATCCTGCAATACCTGAAACAATCTGCTTTGACCCTTGGGTTTTTTTCTGAGCTTTTCAATATCAACATCACCACTTATTGCAATATCCCTGATATTGCATGAACCATACCCGCGCTCAGCCGCCAGTCGCAAATGCAATACATCCTGAGGGCGATAGTTCATGATATAAGCTGCAACCACATCAGCAGCAAGAGGATCATTTGAAATAATAAGTGCTCCCAACCGTACAGGGTATGGCGCCGATTCAAACCCATAGGTAATGTCAACAGCATCACAGACTATGAGATCAGGATATCCTGCTTCTAAGAGATCAACAATCTTTTCATGGATGCGATAGTCATGGTAAAGCATCCGCTCTTTATGCGTAAGAATACCAATATTGAGTTTCAATGCATTTGTAATTGAAGCAAAAATATGATATTTTAGCTTTGGCATCCAGATCTTGAAGTTTGCCTGAGCAATATATGTAGAAAGATCTATTTCCTTATGCCATTTTGCCTTAGTAAGCTTTACTCTAACCACTGGATGCTCATTCAAATCAATCACGGGAACATGTAACTTTTGCGCTAAATCAAAATAGCCTGCTTCCTTTAAAAATAAACATGATGGAATACCATACCCACCCGATTCACCTATGGTAATATTGTTACTATTGTTATTTCGTAAAACATTAACCATTGCCTCAATAACGGCAGGATGAGTATATGAGTTAAAGATATATTTCTTATTTGCTGTCACTACATTTGGTTTTATAAAAACAGTATCCTTTAACTGTATGGCAAGGTCTTTAACTGACTTTTGAATAATGCTTTCAATCTTTTTGACATCATAATCTTCACATTGTTTTACTATTACTTTTGGTTTTTTCATACCATTTACCTCAAATATTGTATTGCAACATCTTATAGTAATATGATTAGTATAATAACTATTGTCAATTAAAATCAACTTTTTACGAATAGTTTTTACGGCTTATTAGTATTTTATAAAGTTTTATCTGCAATATAAAATTTATTGGAAAAAGTTTTTCTATTTTTATAAAAAAATTCAATTCTATCGTCCAGGTTGTTCCTGAATTTATCAAAGTGTTCAATAATTACTATATTCAATAATTACTATAAATGATGATTTATTCGTATAGTGTTATACTATATTTCAGGATGAACTTCTTAACTTTTTTAAGAAAAGAAATGCTTTATTACCACGGCCTCCTTCCGCGGTGGGAATATATTAATTATTATCTTACATTAAAAAAGTATTTTAAGAAATTAGTATTGAATATTTTTTAATTGATATCAGCAGTTTCGGATGATGTTTGTTTTTGTATTTTTTTAATTTGATTAACAAATCTTTCCTGATATTACAATTTTATGATACAACCCTAATTATTAGTAAAATGCTTAACCAGTAAAACCTGATTACCTTTTTTATTAAATTTGACCTCATCAAAGATATTAAAAGCCATTCGCAAACCCCTGCCATGGGCTAACATAGCTTCATCCACCTTGCTTTGCAGGTTTGAGATAATATCTCTATAATCAAATCCATTACCTTCATCTTCTATCTTATACATAACTTTATTACTATTCAAAAAGAATTCTATTGTAACTTTTTTGTCTTTATATTGAGGATCTTTTTGCCTGCTTAAAATAAATTCAAGGTAATTTCCACTGGATGTTGCTTTTGTTTTTTCTTCAAAGCTAATATTTAAATTCCCATGTTCAATAGCATTAATAATAATTTCACGTAATCCCAACTTGATTTCAGCAGCAGTTTTTTTATCAATATACTTAGGCAGATTCAATACCAATCTGTTGCATATCTCTTCGGCAGCAATTAAATAGTTACCAATTGAAAGCCGCATCTTCTCAACTTCAACATATTTCAGCATATTTTCATCCAGTACCGATGTTGCTTTCATCAGTATTTCATTGCGTTCATCTATTGTGATATGCTCCATCCGGATACTATATTCTTTAGGTTCTAATGTATTGCGTGATTTTAGCTGAAGTTTAAGATTAACAGGTTTTTGCTCTTCAAGGAGCATATTTAATTTTTCTTTAATAATCTGCAATGATAAATCGCTTTCACCTTCTGGCAAATACACTATATCATAAAAGGATATAGATGATTCCTTGCCTTTTTGAATTGCCAGCTGTTCGTAAGCAGCCTTGTTTGCAGTTGTAATTTTCATATCAGAATCAAATGATACAATGCAGTCATTTGTGCCTTCAACAAGGAAACGGTATTTCTTTTCGGAAATACTTATAATTTTATGAGCTATCTCCAGTTCCTGTGCATACGTAATGAACATACGGGTTACTGATGACATGAAAAATACAATTGCCAGCGTAATGCCAAGGCTGAAACGTGAAAAATATATATTGGGGAAGAAATCATAAAACACATGGGTATGAACATGCAGTGTATCAATTGCAGCACCGGCAAACGCACAGAAGAAACCAAGCGAAGGGAATAGAAGGTATTTATAATTCCGCTGAACAATCATATCAGTGATAACTGCAATTATGCTGTATACAATATATATTCCCAGCAATGCATCCCTGAGTGCATACAGGATACCTTCCTGCCCTCTTCCGTAATCTGCTTCATAATGCATCCAGGTAATCTTTGGTTTTGTCAGAGAAATAAAAAAATCAGGAAACAAATATGCACATAATGCCGCAATAACAGCATATGCCAGACCCGCATATGCCAGTAGCTCATTTATTCTTTGCCACCGTTTATTCAGAATAAGCAATTTATTTAATGAATAAGGAAGAGCAAAGAGATAGAAAAGCCCTGCAACCTGTTCTAAACGGTGGAAGTGTACAGATACAGAGCGATTATGCAGCCATCCGCCAAACGACAATATCATTGTTTCACTGCCAACAAACAGCATTCCCAAAAAAGCAAAGAACGCAACAGCAAAATACAACGAATTTTTATATCGCCAGTACATATACACATACAAAATGAATCCACCAAGAAGTATTCCAAAGCAAATTGGCGGCAACAAAAACTGAACCAGGCTAACAGGCACTTCAAAACTCATACTCTTCCTTTTTATCCCTGTTTAACTTTTATTCTTTTTTAATTCTTATTTAACTTCAAATCTCACCATCGTTACAATGTTACTCGTTGACAGGATAACATCAAAATACTTATCTGGCTCTAAATACGTTATGCGGATTCGTCCGTCATTCAAAGTAACCTCTTCTTCAGGCGTACCCATAATTTTAATAACCTGCTCTTTGGTCATACCTATATTTATATTCCTTATCTTTCCACCTTTCCATTCAGGATAGAACAGTACCTGCCGTATCATTTCCCTATGGAACACAAAACCAAACTGCAGATAGTCAAAGATGATGTAATCTTCTTCTTTAGTTGGGCCCCTGTCAATATGCATTTTGATTGGAACGCCATACTTACAAAAAACCTTTGAGTGACGCGCACCAAGCTGATCAATTAATTCATCTGCTGATGGTGTTTTGTTTGCTGCAATAAAAATGAGAGCTACTGCCACAACGGCCATTACGCCTAATGCACGCTTCATATGAAGCCTCCTTACAATTTCATTAAACAACTTATTCCGGTATTATGCCATAAATGATTATTAAAAGCAAGTAATATTTTTTTGTGTGATAGTTACTTTTCAAGAGAGTGAGAGAGTAAAGGTGTCAGAGCAATAGAATCTGCGCAATCGCTCAATGACAGTAGAATACGATCACTGTGTGCGTGTAAAACATGTGTATGAAGGTGACCGGATACCCGCATAGTGAAGCATGTCTTTGCAAGTAGTGATGTAATCGGTGTTAAGCAATCTCTTGATGGTAATGTTATATTTTTAGACTTTGGCTCAGGATGACGTTTATGCTGTGTGATTAACTTACTCAGTAACTATCGCACAAATTTTATCTTTACAATACATAATATTAGTCTTGACTAATTATATTATGTTTTGTAAATTGTATTGTGCTATAATAGAAAAAAATGTGATATTGCCATGGGAATGAGACGAAGACAGGGAAACCCTTTTAATGTTACTGATGATATCAATACGTCTTTGGATACACCACTTTCGCCCAATATGGAAGACTATATGGAAAACATCTCAATGCTTTTAAAAGAGCATGATGTTGTCCGTGTTAAAGATATTGCCAGAAAACTCAATATAAAGATGCCCAGCGTAACTGCGGCATTGCAAAAGCTTAAAGAAAAAGGGCTTGTCGATTATGAAAAATATGGGCATGTGCAACTTACTGCTAAAGGCAAAAAGGTGGCCGAAGCCATCTATGAAAAGCATTCTTTTCTTACAGAGTTTTTTAAAGATATTCTCAGCATGGATAAACAGGAAGCAGAACAACAGGCCTGCAAATTAGAGCATCATCTGAGCAATAACGCCAGTAATCGCATGCAGCGTTTTGTGGAATTTTATAAACAGGAACAGCTTGATGGCCAGCAATGGATTAGCAGGCTTGACAGTGTACTGGAAGAAAAGCGCCTGAGTGATCTTAAAGAAGGTGAAAAAGCTGAAATTGTACGAATTCTTGGAAGTGGCCCTTTAAAAAAGCGCTTGCTGGAAATGGGATTCAGAAAAGGTGAAATGATTCACGTTATAAAATATGCTCCCTTAAAAGATCCTATTGAAATTTCAATTAAGGATTTTTTACTTTCTATCCGTGTTGACGAAGCACATTCTATTATTATAAAACCAGTGCAAAACTATGACTAAAAAAAGCATTACCATTGGCCTTGTTGGCAATCCAAATTGTGGCAAAACAACACTGTTCAATGCACTCACCGGCGCACGACAGAAGGTTGCAAACTGGGCTGGTGTTACAGTTGAACGCCGGGAAGGTTTTTTTCATCATAAAGAATATACCATTAAGGTTGTGGACCTGCCCGGTGCATACAGCCTCACTTCATACAGCATGGAAGAGCTGATAACAAGAAATTTTATTTTATCTGACAAACCAGATTCCATTATCAATGTAGTTGATGCAGGCAATTTAGATCGCAATCTATACCTTACCACGCAATTAATTGAGATTGAAGCTCCTGTCATTATTGCTCTGAACATGATTGACGAAGCGTATGATAAAGGACTTACCATAAATACAGAAAAGATGAGCGAACTGTTTTCCATGCCTGTTGTCCCTACGGTTGGGACAAAAAATATTGGCATTGAACAACTTAAAAATACTATTGTCGATAGTTATGAAAAACAATCAACACACCGTAAAATTACAATTCCCTATACTAATGACATAGAACAGGCAGTTCATACACTACAGGCAACCATTGAAAAAAATACTGTTGACTATCCATCCCGCTGGTTAGCTATAAGACTGATAGAAGGAGATATTGACGCTGAAAAGAAAATCAGTCATTTGCCTGGTGCTGATGAAATAATCAAAGCAACTGCATCTACTCGCAATAAGCTGACTGCAACGTTTAATGACGATATTGAAACAGTATTATCTGATATGCGTTATGGATTCATAAGCGGCGCGCTGAAAGAAACAGTACGCAAAAAGCCTGTTAAACGGTATGATATAACCCAAAAAATCGATTCCATTGTGCTGAACAGATATATTGGCTTCCCTCTCCTTTTTGTCATGATCTTTATTCTGTTCCATTTAACTTTTATTTTAGGGGAATATCCAAAACAGCTTATTGAATGGGGCGTGCAATGGACAAGCAATATTTTTACCAGTATTATACCAGGCGGGCAACTACAAAATCTTATTGTCCAGGGAATTATTGGTGGTGTTGGCAGTGTTATAGTATTTTTGCCAAATATATTAATTCTATTCCTGGGTATCAGCTTCATGGAGGATACCGGATATATGGCACGCTCTGCATTCCTTATGGACAAAATAATGCACAGTTTGGGTTTACACGGCAAATCGTTTATTCCACTTGTTATGGGATTTGGATGCAACGTACCTGCAATTATGGCAACGCGTTCACTGGAAAATAAAAAAGACCGCATACTGACAGTACTTATTAACCCTTTCATGAGTTGTTCAGCCAGGCTACCCGTATACATTCTTTTTGCCGGGGCCTTTTTTCCTGAACATGCCGGCATCATAATTCTTTTTATATATGCATTGGGTATTTTACTGGCATTTATTTCGGCAAAACTATTTAACAATACCATCCTTAAAGGTAAATCAATG
>DYLU01000024.1 GCA_020721905.1 Leptospira biflexa
TTCCTTGAGCATCTATAAAATTAGGATAATATGCGTTTTTCCCTTTTAAATTTATTACTTTCCCATTTTCAAAATAATTTTCTTCTATCTTAATTTCTTCAAAAACTGAATTATTTATCTTAATTGTTCCATCATTTTGGAAAGTATACTTTTCTCCACTATTAAAGTTTTCCAGATAATCATCTCTATCAAGACAACTCAAAAACCCCACCACTCCAGCATTGTATAGCCAATTCGAAGGAGTAATCGTAATATATTCTTCCCTCATCCCGCTACCTCCAGCATTCCAAAGCCCTGACTTCGGCGGGCTCCAAGTCCTATATCGTACATCAGCTGGAGCACTTCATGCGGCGCTTCTATTGTTAAACTTCCATCGGCAGCAACTATAATTTCCGGATTATTGGGATTCCTTTTGTTATAGTGAGGAATTTTTACCGTACATGCTTTGCTGGTATCTATCTTTACATCTGATTCACTTAAACAGTAACTATCGCCCAGAAATTTACAAAGACTTTTGATATTATAAAAAAACATCTGGGTATAATCATCATCATTTACTTGTGCATAGCCAATACCTTTCCTATCATTCGTTACACGGCGAACCACAACAGGTGAAAATATATCAAATATAGCCTTTGATTCATTAAACTCTTTTGGATTAATAATATTGAATCGCTGTATTGAAACAATATTCTTATAAACTGGATAATGCTTTAACTGTAACAACCCATTATAAACTGATGTTAAAAATTCATAATCATTTGTGGAAATGTAAAATTGCACATTGGGATTTTCCAGCTCAAGATAATTAATGTCTTTTTTGACAACCTTCTTTACATTAAGTTTTACCCCAAATGTAAATGGTTTTGGACGATTAGTCTTGTTATTGCCATAGTATAATGCATAGAGCTTTTCATTTTCTTTCCTCAACGCTTCTTTTATCATCGATGAAAATCCAATCCTGTACCATGGTGGAAGCAAAGCATGTTCATTTTCAAACTGTAAAAATGTTACAAACCGCATAGTTTCTCCTCATTGTATTTTGCTATATTTGACAAAATTTATGAAAAAAATATAGACATTTTTTTGAAGGCAAACCTCTGCTGTACAACATGCTCCTGTGTAATTGTGTATTTAAACTTATAATACTCCAGTAACAGGGACATATAATGTCCCACCTTTAATTTTTTTAAAAAATGTATTAATTTTTTAAAGCCAATAACGATTGTAATTTTATTGGATTTTGCTTTGTATACATTTGAATATCTCCTCGTCTTTGAGGTTTTGTCCCACCCTCTTTGCATACATGCTATATTGGTTAGTACAGCGCACGCCGGGTATTATTTGTCCCGTTAAGCAGTAATCACTTTGGGGAATCAATTATAAAAAACACCGGAACACACAATAACTCCGCTTTTAAACGCTTTACTGCGACAACCAGCTAAACAATGAAAGATCCGACCATATATTTTTGCTAACCTTTGGCTTTGCTGGTTTGACTGGATCAGACGGTTTTGCTGGTTGAGGAGGTTTGGCTGTAAGTATTTGCCGGCTGGGACGTGGTGCATTTACTGTTCCAGTTATTTTTTCTTTTGGATTCCAAAAGACAAGCTTGCCATTAGTATCAAAACACAAAAGCCCCTGCACCGGGCCCAACCAGTTTCCGGATTCCACCGACCATGCATTATTATTTATAATAAATGCTATACAATTAATATCCGTGTCATAGATGAACTTACCGGGTTCAATCCATCCAACATGGTCGCAATCTTTGTCAAACAATGGAAATAACATATAGCAAACCTCCTTAACCATTTTATTTATAATATTGAAATATTGTGTTTTTTATAATGGGAACTTTATGGATAAAATCAACAAAATTACATTACAATTGCAATTAAAAAATTAAATACAGTGAAAAAATAATCTTTTTTTAAAAATTTTCTCATACCCCTGTTGACGATTTCAAAATTTGGTATTAATTTAGTATCAGAAATTAGCACTCACTAAATAAGAGTGCTAACAATAACGACCTGATATTCATAGGAGGTATGCTATGAAATGGGGATTAACAAAACGGAATGAAAGCCAATTACATCCATTTGAAGCTTTTGAACGCGATGTGAAAAGAATTTTTGATGATTTCTTTGCACTGGAACCAGTAGATCTTTTTGATTCTGCCTGGGTACCTTCACTTGACGTTGAAGAAGATGAAAAATCTATTCATGTACGGGCTGAAATTCCCGGAATTGATGAAAAGGATCTCAATGTAACCCTTGAAGATAATGTGCTGACCATAAGCGGCGAAAAGAAAGAAGAACGCAAAGAGGAAAACAAACGGTATGTACTTGCCGAACGTCGATTTGGTTCATTCAAACGCAGCGTTGCATTACCTGCTGAAGTGAAGGCTGATAACATCAAAGCTTCATTCAAAAATGGTGTTTTGACTGTTGACTTCGAAAAGAAGGAAGTGTCGCAGCCCAAACGCATAACCATTAATGTAAAATAACAGGAGGTGGACTATGTTCACAACATATGATCTTCTTGATGACGTTTTAACACTCAGGGACATGGTGGATCGCTTCTTTGATGAAGTATCCGCCACCCGTAGACGCGTGGAATTCCCTTATAGCAATGTCTACGAAAAAGATGATGATATCATTATACGGGCGATAGCTCCGGGAGTTTCATCCGGCGATGTTAATGTGCAACTGGCTGATAATACATTAACTATCGAGATGAACCGTAAGGAAGATTATGCTGATAAACCGTATTTGCGCAAAGAACGCGAGTTTGGCAGCTACAGGAAATCTTTCAAGTTGCCATATTATGTGGATCCTGACAAGGTTGAAGCCTCAATGAACAATGGTATTTTGACTATTAAGCTGACAAAACATGAGTCAGTAAAACCCCGCAAGATAACCATTAATTAAAAGGAGGTGATAGTTATGGCAACTCAGGTAGCAAAACGTACTGATAGAAATCTTGATAAGAAAGATTATTGCCTGGTTCCCCCGGTTGATATATATGAAACCGACAATGATTATGTGTTAAAAGCTGATATGCCAGGAGTTCCAAAGGTAAATATTGAAATAACCTTCAATAACAATGAGCTGGAAATTAATGGCAAGATTGATGAAGCTTATACCACAGATGACAACCTGACATATCGTGAATTTACACTGTGCAATTACAACCGAAAATTCCTGGTTTCGGACAGGATTAATGTTGAAGGCATTACTGCTACACTTGAAAACGGTGTACTCACTGTTACACTGCCTAAACGCGAAGAAGCAAAACCAAAGAAGATTGAAATAAAAGCTGAATAATATAACGCCTGTACTGCCCCATCGTTAACCGTACGATGGGGCATTTTTTTATTTATTCAATAATCGTTATAATGAATTCTTTTGTTTTTACAGGTTCTGGATTTTTATCAAATGGACGCACGTAATCAAATATAACAGTAGCTTTACCCGCCTTAACTGCCTTAAATGTGAATATTTCCTTATCTATTCCTCCAACGGTTTGCTCTCCAGACGTCTGCACTTTATAATCGCTGTTAATAAGCACTCCAGGATCTTCCTTAGTGGCAAAACGCCATCGATAGCCGGTACTCAATTGCGATTCAAGTTCAATGGTAATGCATTCATTAATTTTTACCGTTATAGGTTCACCAGCATACTTTTGCGCATCAATAAGCTTACATTGTGTATCCATTACCTTTGAACAATCCACTATCATGATTAGTATTGATAAAAAGATTAATAATTTATTGATTGTTTTATGCATCGTGTACTTCCTCCTACATTTTTTTCAAATACAGCTTAACCTTACTACCTTCCCGTCGTTCCGGACTTGATTCGGAATCCACTACCCGCCTTGCGTCATTACTAAACATACATAGATCCTGAAACACCTTCAGGATGACATTACGCACCTTGTGTCATTCAGGATGTCTGACTCACTGCAACTCCTTATCCAGTACAACCCATGCGGCTCCGTAACCAATATTATTGCATCCATACTCTATCCACATATAGCCTTTTTCGCCCCATCGTTCACCCCATGAGTTTTTTATTCTGTAAGCCTTTTTATTATCATCCCATCCTACAATAATGATTCCATGATTGACATCTTTGGGGCTGCTCACCGGTGTAAATTCATCAAATATACCGCCAACATATGCCTGGAAAGCCGGGGTAACCTTTACCGTGGCGGCAATTGGTCCATAGGTACACAAAGCCTTCTTCATTTCATCAACTGAAGGGATCCCTCCATCAGAACGCACATAACCCCATGCAACAAGTTTAATTGGCACCTGTTTTTTTGGCGTACATCCATATTCGTATCCTTTATAAGGAGCAACCTTCTCCATCACCGGATAATTATTCATTAAAAAATCAAATACATTGCCATACCAGCCACCATTACAGCTGCCCGCATCCCGTCCATATTTATTCCGGGCACAATCAATCATATATTGTTCTGAAAGGTCAATATCAGCTTTTTTATTTATTTTGTAACAACCTTCCACCACGCCCATGGCAGTAAATGACCAGCAGCTACCACATAATCGCTGATCTTTAACAGCCGTCATCATTCCCAGTGCAAACCAGTCAACTACTGGTTTAGATGGATCAGCCAGCATAAATGATTGGGGCAATGTTTCTTCAGGTTGGGCCGGGGTTTTCTCTGCAGGTTCTTCTTTTCTTACTTCTTCTTCAGGTTTTACAGGTTCTTTTTTTTCAGGTTGTAATTCAGCCTGGCGTTTTGCAGCCTGTGCTTCGGCCAATCGCTGTAAAAATTCCAAAAACAGCTGGAATCCCCTGCTTGTCTGTATTTCGGCTTCTTTTTCAAGGTCCTTTGGCGGTACGGTACCGGTAATTTCCTCAATCTGGCGCTTTAAAGCTTCGGTCATATCAACCTTGAATTTAAGATTTCGCTCTTTTATATCTTTTCGAATGGCTTCTAACTGTTGTTTTACTTCAATAATGCTTTTTTTATTCTTTATTCTTTGAGCTTCAACATCAGCCTTAAATGAGCTTTTCATCTTTGACTGAGAAAAAGCAATTGGAGCAATAGCAACGCACATCATAATGCTAATGATAAAATACTTTTTCATAAACTTTCTCCAATTTGTTTTATTAATTTTAATTAATAATCCAATATATTATGTCCCGTCTCTGGCTGCCGTTAAAAATACTTATAGAAAAATAAAATAAATGATAAATAAAAATTTCTACTAATGTACAGCAGTTTATGGCAATTGTCCAATCTTTTTTAACCTTACAGATTAGCAAATGCTCAACTGCTTGATAGCCTGCAAATACAAATAAAAAAATTACATTGCAAAATTATAACAAATCATTACAATGTGAAAAATATTTAATATTTGATTTATTGTAACCGATAAAAAAGTGTAATAGCATAATTACCAAGCATATAGCGCATAATATCATAAGAGGGTATTAACTATGAAATCAACAAGATTTTTACTGTACGCTATCGTTACAATGTTAGCAATATCTTTATATCTGGTTGCCAATGCACAGCAACAGGCGCCAAAAGAAGAGCAGCAAAAAGAAGCTATAAAAGAAGAAGTGACAGGATGGCGGATAAAAGACTTCAAGCCCTATGTAAAAGCAATACAGGAACTTGAAAAACTCAGCAAAGAATATTCAGACAATCTTTTAAAAATGGCAATTGATGAATATTCAACCGGTATAGATATACTTGAAGATATGGAAAATGATGTAAATAAGCTCATTGAAACCAACCAGAAGAATAAGAATTTAGAGGAACAATGGTACTGGCAGGAAATTGACCGCCGCGAACAGGAAAAACGCCAGATTGCGATGATGAAATTTGAAGCAAAAACAAAAGCAGTAACATACTTTACCAGAGCCATTAACCATTTGGATGAAATAACCTTTGAAGAAGTACGGAAAGACCCCAAGTTTGTCAACTTCCAGATACGATTGTATCAGGCATTTGTTTCATCTCAGTACGACCTGTATAACCTGAAACCCTGTATTCCAATTCTTGAGCGATACGTTGAAATTAATGACCAGACCAAGAACGATGTATGGGCATACAAGTATCTGTCAAGCTGTTATGGTTACATTGAAAGTGTGCTACTTAAATACAAACAGGGAACAGAACAGGAACAGCTGCAATACAAACAGAAAAAGAACATGTATATGCTACGAGCTGCTGAACTGCAGTATGGTATTGACTCACCCCAGTATAAACATTTGCGCGAAATAGTATCAAAAGACGAAAAGAAGAGTGAAAAAATTAACGAGTTCAAATAATGATACTCCTTTCCCGCTGGTTCAGGCAGAGGGATTTGTTTAATATCAAGAAAAAAACCCCGTTACAGTACGGGGTTTTATTTTTCTATTATCTTGAAACCTGTAACCACCCTGTATTCCAATCCATCATAGGTAAGTTTAACATCAATGACCCGGCCGGGGTATATGAATAGTATGACTGGTTTGGGTTGGCGTATATTATTTTCCCGGATATACTGTTCTGAATTTTCATCAAGACGCCAGCGTTCAATCACGATTTCATGATACTGTCCGGAGGGAAGATTAAGTTGAATGATAGATTGATTGATTGAAAGCAATGGTTCCGTACGTCCATAATCCTGTCCATTACAGTATATTTTATAAAAAACCCTTGAAGCCTTTTCATGGGTAGGAATATCATTGATTGCAAGCACAACAGTATATTCACTGCTTACAGCAAGCTGTACATTGTTACCATAGCGATATACTGCCTTCTTTTCTTTAATATCGATAACTTCAGTATCAATGTCATCGGTTACAAAGACCATGCGATCATCTATGTACCCTTTAAATGACGGCTTGCCAGAAAAATATAATGGCAACACAAAATCACTGGATATAAAGGTATTATCCTTTTTAAGGATAACAAGGCCGTCCTGTAGTAATAAAAAATCACTAACTTCACTAACCTGTTTCACCAGGCCTGTATTCATATCAGCCCTGTACAGTATGCTATCGTTTTCATGAACACAGATATATACAGCATCTAATTCAAAAGCAATGCGTTTAATTTGTGCACCTTCAGAATATGCGGCAATGGGGAATTGAATTGTATTTTTATCAGGTATAGTATAAACTCCCGCAACTATCTCCTTTTCATTTTTTGCAACAAACAGGATTGCAGTATCCCTTACGGAATAATCAAGAACAACGCCCTGAACGGGTAAAGTCACTGAAGGCTCAATATACAATTTTCCATTCATTAATGCCGGGAATGCTGTGCCTATCGCTGCGCTATAAAATGAAAACTTAAATAAAAATAAGAATAGTATACCTCGGAAGGCAATCCTATAAACGTGATAACCGGTTTTTGAAATCATTATATATCTTTAAACCAAGCTTATTTTGTTCGTCAATTATTTCCTGCAAGATTGCCGGAGTGGTAAGAGGATTTATGGTGATAGCCCTGAGAACTACAATTCGCTGATCGCTATAGCGTGTTGATTCCAGCATGGTTCGTGAAACAAAGCTGTTATCTTCCTGACGAATAGCACGGTGAAGCTCTATAGTCATTTCGTTAAGAACACCATTAATTTTAGTTAACCGTTTTTTCAGTTGAATAGCATCCTGATGGCTGGCATTTTGCAGCCGCTGGTAAATACGCTCAATTTTTGCCTGTACACTCTCAGGAACAAAGCGGTAATTGGTTATAAATAATTGCGGAGTATTGAGCAACTCAAAGTTTTCATGCTTTATCAGAATATCCTTTAATGTATCAGTTAGCATGAATGCATGATCAAATAAAATCTCAAAACCTGATGTGCCAAATATCTTAAGCGTTACCCACGGCTTTAAACATGAAAACGGGCGTGAGCCTTCCACGGTAAACCTTCCCTGGTCAACTGAATCCGGGCGAATAATGTAATTTGATGTATGCATGATGTTGGTAAGGTCATTAGGATTTTTAAACAAAATCAGCCCCATAGATAATGGTGAATATAACAGCTTATGCGCATCAAACGTCACTGAATCAGCCTTTTCTATTCCTTTGAACATATTCCGATATTTGTTAACCATAAGTACTGACCCGCCCCACGCCGCATCAACATGGAAGAAGATATTGTATTCATCAGCAATTTTTCTTAAGGTATACAGATCATCAATATTGCCTGTCTCAGTTGTTCCGGCAATGCCAATGAGTGCAATGACTTTAATTGTATCAGCATGGGTACTGTTATACTCAGCTATTGCTTTTAACTCACGCCTCAATGCATTGATATCTATCTTATTGTTGCTATCCACCGGTATTTTGATTACGTTATTGTCGCCAATACCGGTAAGGCGGGCAACCTTATCAATGGAATAATGGCCACGCTGCGATACAATATACACTGCTCTGTGTATGTTATAATACCTGAATGCTTCATACACACCCGCTTTGCGTATGCCAGGAAAATGTTCATTGGCAGGGAATGCCTTGTTGCGTGCCACAAGCATTGCAGTAAGGTTTGCCAGAGTGCCATCAAGAGTTACATTTCCCAGTGCAATCCGGTGATTTTGAATATTGCGTTTATAAAACGATGCTGGCTTTTGAAAAATAAGCCTGTGTATCCATGAAATAAACTCGCGTTCTAAAAATGTTGAAGCTTTTGCAGTTTCTATCTTCACCTGATTTTGATTGAGCGCAGCAATGATCATTTCAAGCAAAATCATAAAATACGGGATAGCACTTGTCATGTGCCCTATGTAATAAGGATTGCCAACCTTTACCGAGTGTTTGATAACCTTTTGTTTTATTTCAAGGAGTATATCTTTTAAAAGCTTTGGATCACGGGGAATATCAATATTATTAAACAGGCATGCCAGCTCAGGCAATGATATCTCACTGTGAATACCACCCTTTTCTGTAAAAAATGAATGTATAAGGTCAAGAAGCTCATACCCAAACTGCATAAACTTATCAGGTGAATCGGGCATGATGAACAGCTTGCGCAGATGCTCTAAATCGGTGGGTATTTTTCCGGGAGTGTGATCTATTGTGGGCTCAGCCAATCTCATTGTGGTAATCACTCATCATAAGGTTGGTGGACATTGTGTTACACAAAAGTCAATATAATTAAATTAATCAAGTACTTTTGCATGAATATACAAAATTATTGGCAATAATCATACTAATTCAATTCATAGTGGCGATAGTTACATTACCAGTTCACTGAAAATATACCTCTATATTGCAAAATAACCAAATTTTTAGTTTTTCATCCTTTCAAGCTTATTGATCCGACAAATCCACCCTTACGTTGCTCTGAATTTTAAAACAAAAAATGCAGTAATTTGTTTGTTTTTTCAAGCCTATATGCCCAATGATTGTACCTTTATGGTGGTATACATAGTAAAGGACCAATTCTTTAGTTTTTTTAAATTCTCTCTTGACGGTGATATATATTATACTTATCATGATGGAAGTACTTTTGATATATTTTTATATGTAAGCCGTTGTTCATTATAGCAGATCATCATCCATGATTTAATAGATAATCCATGTTTGACTTCAAAAGAAGAATCTCAGGATGATAGTGATATAAATTTTATCTTTTTAAGGAGAATAAGTACAATGACTATCCTGAAACTGGAAAATGTTTCATTATCCTTAGATGAAAAGCCAATACTTAACAACCTTTCTGTTGACTTCTGGGAAGGGCATATCCATGCAATTGTTGGCCCCAATGGTGCAGGTAAATCAACATTTTCATACGTTGTTATGGGTCTTAGCGGTTATAAAAATATTAACGGTACTATTTATTTTAAAGGGAAACCTATAAACAATCTCACCGTGTATGAGCGAGCACGGTTGGGTATCAGCCTGGGATGGCAGGAACCTGCCCGTTTTGAAGGGCTTACCGTTGAACAATACCTGAAGGCATCAAAAAAAGATAATGGAATGCCCATTGAGGAAGCAATGGAAGTTGTGGGATTGCAGCCACAGGAATATCTGAAGCGCGCATGTGACAAAACATTAAGCGGCGGTGAACGGAAACGCATTGAGTTAGCTTCTCTTTTAGTGATGCAACCTCAACTTGTGCTGCTTGATGAACCTGATTCAGGGATTGATGTTGAGGCATTGGAGCGCATCTTTGATGCAATAAATATCTTAAAGGAAAGAGGCTCTACCGTAATAACTATCACTCATAGCATGGCAGTCTTAAAAAAAGCAGAACATGCGTTCTTAATGTGTCATGGCAGCATTATGGATCAGGGAAGCATAGACAAGATATCAGGATATTTTGAAAATAAATGCATTCCTTGCGGACATAAAAATGAACCTGAATATAATGGAGATCTACAGCAATGAACAGCAAACGCGAAATAGCCAAAACACTGTATAAAACAATGGGACTTACTGATGCTGCCCTAAACGATCCTGATATTGCACATTTAGTTATAAACGGCAATATGGTGGCTGGTTCACATTTAGTACCGGGGCTTGTTGTTGAGCCACATGAAACTCAAAACGGTGTTACCGTTACCATGAAGGTGTTAGCCGGCAGCATTATTCAAAACCCGGTGCATCTTTGTTTTGGCATGCTTCCCGAGGATGGTCTTCAGGAAATTATTATGAATGTTACAATAGAAGAACACGCAAAAGTTTCCATACTTGCTCACTGCACATTCCCCAACGCAAAAAACATTACTCACAAAATGCAGGCAAATATTGTTATTAAAGAGGGAGCATATTACTCATATTTAGAGCGCCATGTGCACTCAGCAGGGGGTTTAATTACTGTAGTTCCGCATGCAACAGTTACTGTTGAAAAGAATGCTACCTTTAAAACTGATTTTGAGCTTTTACGGGGTAAAGCAGGTATCATTGATATTGATTATGAAACAACCTGCTATGATGGAAGCCTTGTAGAGATGAATGCCAAGGTAAATGGCATTGATGATGACGATATCACAATACGGGAAACAGGACATTTGAAAGGTCAGAGTGCCGTTGGCGTACTAACCACACGTATTGCTGTTAGGGATAATGCAAAAGCAACAGTGTATAACACATTAACCGCGCATGCAGCATTTGCGCGGGGACATGTTGATTGCAAGGAAATCATTCAGGATAATGGTGTTGCAAAAGCCATTCCGGTAGTTGAGGTGTATCATCCCAAAGCACATGTTACCCATGAAGCAGCTATTGGCAGTGTTGACGATAAACAGCTGCAAACGCTTATGACACGCGGATTAAATGAAGATGAAGCGGTTGATTTGATTATTCAGGGGTTGTTGTCGTAGCTGGCCACATCTGCATTGAAACATCCGACTGCAGCAACTTATCATATTTCCATATAGTATATGGAATACTCTTTATAATGTATACTCCACACACAATCAATCATCATATGTATAATCAATAAACTATTCAGATGTTTTTAATATAATAACGTTGCAATATTACATCTATTTTTTATTCACATGTTTCTCTATGGCAAGTGCTGTGACACCTAATAATGAAAGCAATATAAAATATATCATAGTTTTTATAGAAAGATCACTGCCCTGCTTGCGACGTAAAAGCAACAACTCTAGATACATGCCATCATTGGAAGTAAATTCTTTCTGCTGTGCAACGCGGTTATCAAACTCTTTCAGAATATACTCTATGCCTGCACCTGCTTCATCAAAGCGGTCATACCCTGCAAAAATGTGAGGATTTCGCAGCATAATATATGCTTGTTTCAATTTACCGCTGTCAGCATCCTGTGTTAAAAGCTTTTCTATTGCTGGTTCAGTAACCGCTTTTGAATAGATACCAGGCAATCCAAAAATAATTCCAGCAATCAGTACTGCTATTGAAAAATAAAAATATATTTTGCTGTCATCAAATTTCATTTTCCAACCTCTTTTAAATATGTTACTATATCAACAGTTTTATACGTTACTCCTGCATCTTCTATCATTGATTCTGGAAAAATAAACGAAGCCTCCTGCTGTTTTATGACTTCGTTTATATCCATTTCCATTTCATCCAGCAACGGTTGTATAGCTTCTTCAGTATAATTGTGTACGATAGTTACCTGATGCAGTTGCCGTGGCATCATTCTTTCCACTGAAACAGGAATGCTTTGTAATACCTTCTTGTGATTATCGATGATGGTAATTGTTGAAGCATAACCGGTGATTACCCTGTCAATGCTATTGTTGCCAAGTGTAATGGAGTAGGTTGTAACAAATACAGGGATGTTATTTTCAAACTTTACATGTATTGTACATTCAACATCACCCACTTCCACATAGCGCGAGCACCCTGTGCATATCAGCGCAACAAAAATAAAAAGAAATCGTTTCATTGACCCCCCTTTTTGTTGTTAAGTAGTGCCAGACATATATATTTAGTCAAGTAAAATGCATAATTAATTCAAAATTGCCCCATTTAAGGGGCAATAAAAGGATGACATGTTTGTACTACTCTAATCTTGTTCAACATGTATTCTATTCTTAAACAATGCAGCAATATTATTGCTTCCAGCCTTTAAACCTAATGTTGCAACGTGTAATCGTATTGTCTGATATTCTTTTGGCGGATTTTCCATTAATACGCCATCAGGAGTATATACAGGCAAATCACTTTCATTGGCATTGTAGGCATACACTAATGTGTATGCATGAATAGCCCCATAAGCCGGGATAATACCGCCAAATTTGCTATACACTTTTTCCTTGTGATCTTTTATTGTTTGCTGTATAATCAGCTGTTTTTGTTCCTCAGTTAAATCATTAAAATTAAGAGGTAGCTCAGCCTTTTTTAATTCATAGGAACGTGTAAGTACACACACAAATATTGGTGAAGGAACCGGATACGTAGTTACACAATACAAAAATGGCTTGAAATTATCTTTCCGTTCTTTTTCTATTTGCTGTCTTGTTTCCTCAAGCTTTTTTTGCAATCACATCTTCAGGCACGTCAAGCGCCAAATGAAGGTTATCTAAAGAGGAAGACAGGGGCAAGTTTATATTACTGTTAGCAGTAATGGTATTTTTTATACTGCAAATCCTGCCTTTGATGGTTTTGCAGTATTTGCATACTGAATCTCCTTTTCAAGCTCATCAATACAGTATTCATGATCACACATTTTTCCAAACAACATTGCCCTTTGATGAACTGCCTTTATGTGCCCGCAGGTGAGCCCTTCCAGTGCTTCAATTCTTTGTTTCTGCTGCAATAAAAGCGGGTTGTCATCTGTTACAAAATACCGTTCATATAAAGCCACTCGCTTTTCCCTGGTGAGCGCATCAAATTTAATCTTAAAGTTAAACCTGCGCATCACAGCCGTATCAAGCAGTGCTAACAGATTAGTTGCACATACAAGTATGCCTTTGTAATTTTCCATTTGCACAAGCATTTCATTAACCCGTGTAATTTCCCACGAATGATGAGCACGGTTACGACTTAAAAAAAAGCTATCAGCCTCATCAATAAAAAGTATGGCATCTTCTTCACTTGCTTCATGAAAAGCCTGCCGGATTAACATTTCGGTTTCCCCAACAAACATTGACATGAGGTCCGAAGCACGTTTTATAATAAGCTTTTTTCCTGCCTGCTGGGCCAGATATTTCACAAACTCAGTTTTGCCTGTGCCACTTTGCCCCCACAAAAGCAACGATAGATTATGGATAGCGGTTTGTCCCGTGCTAAAATTTTTTACCAGTTTTACCACGCTTTCAAGATCCGTATCTGTATTGCATAGTGTTACATCATAATTTCTGGTTAATGGTAACAACAGCTCATCACTGGTAATACCCACTAATGAAGCATGCTTTTTTACAATTGAATGCAGCATCGGGACTATCTCATCCCGTGTTATGAGGTTTTGTGCATATATGGTTTCAAGCACGTGTATACTGGTAGCAATACCTGCAGCATTAACTATATATTTGTTTGATAACTCATACAATACATCATCAGTAATCAGTTGGCCTAATGCACTGTTGCCTACCACTTTTTGCCATATTGCAAAGCGCTGCTTTTGCCCAAAATGTTCAAACTGGATATTGTATGCAAAACGTCGCAATGTTGAACCTGCAATATGTGAAATTTTGTTGGCAATCCAGATGCATTGAGCTCTGCTTTTATCAAGTACATCATTTATCCTGCCTTTATCAATTGTGTCGGTAAAGAAAAAAGACTCGGAATTCAAAAGTGCATCAGCCTCATCTATAATAAGCACTGCATTATTTTTTTCTGCTATCTTTATGGCTATGGTTATTGCCATCAAACGACCATGAAGAGATTCGGACCTTGAGTTTTCATTACCTGATGTATTTGCAACATATACCTTTCGGTTTGACAGGTGAGCTATGGTGCGTGCAAATTCGGTTTTACCTGTGCCCGGTGCTCCATATAAAAAGATGTTACAGGACCTTCCACTTTGCAGTATTTTACAAACAATATTCTTATCCTCCGGTGATACTGAAAAATCTGTAAGTGCAAACGTTGCTTCTGTATCATATTTCACATATCGTTCAAGGACATTTTCATTGCCTATATCATAAAGAAAATCAATAATCTCATCAGAAAGAACAATATATTCATAGCCTTCAGGGTTTATTACCTTAATAATCTGGGATGTGTATAAAAGCCCCTGCATTGACAACACAAAACGAACAGTTGTTACCGGTAATTGAACTGCTATTGCAATACGACGTTTCAATTCAGTAAAATTGCCTTCGGTTAAAACATCTTTTAAAGTGCCCCCGGTCATGCCTAAAGCAATTGCCCACAATCGTAATACTTTTATATCTTCTTCAGTTAATACAAATATATCGGCAAGCTTTTCCAGGCGACTGTCAAAATCATGTTTATCAATTGACTTCCGGCTTATTTCCTTCTCCTTATGTAACAATTTTATCAAACTTTGTTTTATTATCTTCCACGGATTTGTTTTGGCTGTATCATAGAGCAAACTTATAATGATATTGGCAAGTTCGGTTGAATTATTAATGCATTCCTGTGCCTGTTCATAATCATTATTACCATATTCATCCTCATACAGAGTTGTCCTGCATTTAGATAGATAGACGCTCTCAATAAATTCATAACGAGCCTGCATTTCAAGACAATCTATTGCCAGTGTTAAAAGCTTTTCATCAGGATCAATTTCTTGAAGCAAATGTATAACATAATCAATTATTAGATACTTTTGTGAATAATCAAGCATTGGCCTATACGCATCGCCCAGAAATCGTTTGCGACGACGTGACTTTCGTAAAGCCATAGATACCTCCTGCTTATTTAAAAAGTTTTAGTTTAAGGGGAATCCCTTGTACACCATAGATTGTGGAAGAAGTTATTTCGATGGGACTATCGCATATATATTGGACGTGAAACACACAATGTATATAGGCAATATATAATCAGTATCAAAAAAAGGTAGTAACTGACTTGCGATGTTCAGGGTTTGTATACAGAAAGACTTTCAGACAGCATGTCTATCATTGCCTGGCGCACCTTTTGCGGTTTAACTATCTCAACATCTTTGCCATAAAGCACAAGCTGTTTGCACAGGTACCGATAATCGCTTATAGTAAACGTTGCAGTATGCCAATCACCATCCGTACTTTTTTGCGGATCAAGGCTTGCTATGATATTTTCAATGACATTTTTAATCCTATTTGAATAGCGGATGGTAACCTGCTCCTTATCATCTGTACTGATAAACGCTGAAAGGGATGTTGCAAAGAGCTCATCTACCGGTGGTATTTCCCAATCAATGGCATATTTTGATTCAAGCACCACGATATTCTCCATACGCTCAGCAACAAGGGGTAGATATTTTTTCATATCAATATCATAGACAATACAGTACAGATTATTGTTTCGTAATACAAAATAACAGGGGCATAATTTCCAGTTATATGCCTTTTGTCCGTCTGCTGTTGTATAGTTGCATTGAATCATTCGCTTTTCAATTGCAGCAAAGTAGATTCGCGCCAGCATCCATAAAGCATTATCAGGGTGAGCAGCAATAAACTTTTGCAAAATTATATCCCGTGTTGAATCTTTTATAATGAAACTGCTGTAAACTTTTGCAATTTCAAGCTGCATGTGAGCATCCAGATCTTCAGCAAGTGCAGTGATAAGACCTCCCTGTGTTGGGTCCACACTTATTCCCAGCTCTTCTTCAATGTGGTCTTTAATGTATTTGCGGACATGGCTGTCACTGATATCTGCTTCATCTTCTTCAAGCGATAGTAACCGTGCAAGACGCGCTGCATTCTAGGTTTCATTGCTGCCAGGTGGTGACTGCAAAAGGGCCAGTATATGAAGGTAGCGCTTCAATACGCTGATCTTACCTTCCGGGTTGGGGAAGTTGTGATCTTTTTTATGAGCCATTAATTTTATAATGCCATTAACACAATAGAATTTGTAAACAACTATTTGAAAAATTGTTATATTCTCTGCACTACATCATCCTGCTTTATTGTTTGAATGAATTCATCCCCGCCTAACGGTATGGTGCCAATAACAATATTTGTGCTATCAAGTGCCGAGGGTGCTGCTTCTGTAAACTTTTCTAAAAAAACATTACATAAACCCGTACATCTGCCTTCCACTCTTTCCTCTTCAGTATAAAATTCATTGGCAGGATACGACAGCTCTACTATGACTTTTTTTATAACATTATGTTACCTGATGACGGCGCACCTGTTAAAAAGATGCTCTTTTTCTTTTTATTCATTTGACAGTTTATACATTTAAACAGTATATACTGTAACTTCTGTAGCTTTAGCCATAATGACGCATCATGTATTTTGTCATGATTATGCCGATGTTATGGTAGTATATGTGTTAGATCAATTTTTAACACATTAAGACTGCTACAAAGATTATTTTATTCAACACGGTAAGGAGGGCATATGCTTGAACGATATGAATTTATAAATGATTCATTTGTAAAAAAAATTGATGGTACTATATTACTGTATTCCAGTCCCAATGATGAAGAAATAAACAGAATTGCCCTTGATTACGCCATAGATATACACTCACTGTATTCTGCCCTTGACACAGATGAACTATCACGTTTTGAAATTGAAAAAGATTATATAGTTATGATATGGAAAATTCCAGCAGCCATGAAGATTAATGAACTTTCATCTCTTAATGTTATTACCATAGGCTTTTTCATTAAAGACAGTACACTTCTCATCATTAGCCCTGAAAAGCTGGAATACATTAATGAGAAAGCACATAACAATATGAAATCACTTTTTGATGTTTTATTTCACTTTCAACATCATACCATAAAGCATTTTGCTGAACACTTAAAAATAATTAAGATGATTTCACTGGAAATCCAGGATAAGATTAACAAATCTATTGAAACAGAACATCTTGTACAGATGTTTAATCTCAGTGAAAAGCTTATATACTACCTGCATGCAATTGATAGCAACATTACCTCTTTAGAAAAATTATGGTCATATCTTAAAACTGATAATCAGCTTGCTGATTTTGATTTCTTAAATGATATCATCATTGACCACCAGCAGGCAAAAAAACAGGCAGAAATTTACACAGAACTCTTTGCGGGACTTATGGATGCCCGTGGAAGCATTGTGAATAACAACATGAATATTCTCATTAAAAATCTAACAAAGATTAATGTTATTTTTCTGCCGTTAAACTTAATTGCTGGTATTTTTGGCATGTCAGAATTTTCTATGATGACTCAGAGAGTGCCGTGGTACATTTCATACAGTTTTTTTGCAATTGCAATCATGTGCACCAGTTTACTTCTAAGCTTTTTACTTAATAAATACGATGAACGCTGGCGAAGATAAAAACCATTTATAATAATACCCGCTATGATGATTAATGGAATTACGCACACATTACACCTTGCCCCAATGGCAGAGCTTACCACGCCAGCGTTGCGTGAGGTTGTCAAAAAATTTACCGGTAACGTTGTCCTGTATTCTGAGATGCTGGCAAGTGGTGCCATCAATGCAAAGGCACCCCATAATGAACCTTTAATAAAGCGCTATGATTTTGACACACCGTTTTGTTATCAGCTGGTGGGAAATAATCCCGCAATTATGGCAAACGCTGCATCTGTTTTGCAGGATTACGGATGTGATGGTATTAATATAAACATGGCATGTTCTGCACCGCATATTCTTAAAACCGGCGGTGGTGCCAACCTTCTTTGCAATTTCAACCTGGCAAAGGCAGTAATTGCTGCTTGCAGAAAAAACGTTCGCGGCCTTCTCACCGTTAAGATGCGTGCAGGCTTTCACGATATTGACCTGTTATTCTTGCGTCAATTTGTTAGTATGCTGCAGGATGAAGGGGTGGATGCAGTCATTATTCACCCTCGTGCTGCAAAGTGGGGTTTTACACGTAAGGCTCACTGGGATGTTATTGAGGCGATAGTAACTGCCGTAAAAATCCCTGTTATAGGCAATGGCGATATCACCAATGCAGAATTAGCCATGCAGCGTTTACAGCAAACTCATTGTGATGGCATCATGATTGGAAGAGCAGCAGTACAGAAACCATGGATTTTTGCCCGGTGTCAGGCTCTCTTACAGCAACAGTCGCTGTCACTATCGCTTGATATTGAAGAAATATGGATTGAAGTATTAGAAAACATTCAATCAATGCTTCCAGCAAGATTACACAAAAGCAGGGCACACCGATTCTGTGCATACTATCACAAAAATGTTACATTTGGGCACACACTCTTTTCTTCAATACGACAATGCAGTGACATAAATGATATGATTGTACTTATAAAGGATTATTTTAAACGAAATGAGGTTGAAAGAATAAAAATAGTATAGCACGTTCAAGTTTGAAGTGAAAAGCTTGTGCCTTTGCCATATCCTTCTTTGCTTGCAGTTTAATATCCCTATAAAGCCTTTCATATTGTTTGGTGCCAAAAATTTTCAGCATTCTGTTTCCTCACAATAGTAAGCTATTTCTCAGCTGTATACTACCCATATAATACCACTTCTATCTTCAGCTGTAAGCTCTTATACGTATCTATTATGCGCAGCTTTGCTTTCCTGCAATGTTCTATTGATTGTACATACGCTTTTTGCCAATTGTATCCTTGTGTTGAGTCCCTCCGTATTTTTTGTGATACTGTGGACGGTGATCTTCCCGGTACTCTTACATTCTTTTTATTTTGTTTTACACCTTGTTCCCCAATCTGCCTTGAAACCGGAGCCTGTATATAGTTTCATACTGAGTGTAAAGATTATGCACGAGAACAGATAAACTTTATAATAAAGAATCTTACATACAATATGTACAGATATTGTTTTTTTTGGTTGTAAACAGATACAGATAATTGGCGATTTGAAGGGAAATATTATGGGAATTTTCGTAAAGAAAAGAATTATAAAAATATATTTGACATCTATATCGCAAATGTCTAGATTATATTTTAAATATTTTTTGTCGTACTATTTAAAATTGGTTTTATAAAGAAGAGTTTTTATAGGTACCCTTAAAACAAAGAAGGGAGGTTGCACTTTCGACAAAAAACAATTAGAGGAGTTTGTGATGTCATCAACAAATATGCAGGAAAAACCACATGTCATAAAGAATTTTGCCCCTTCGTGATTCGCCGCGGTCATGGGCACGGGAATTCTGGCCATCACCAGCCTTTTTTACTCTCAGTATATACCTGTTCTCAAGACCATAGCCTTTCTGCTTTTTTGCTTCAATGGAATCCTGTTCTTCGTTTTGCTTACTCTATGGACGCTGAGGTGGTTTCTATACACCAAAGAGGCTTTAGCCGATCTCGAACATCCCGTGCTGTCGAATTTCTATGCGACCGTCGCCATAGCCATGCTTGTACTCTCGGCAAACTTCATAATCATAGGAGAGTGCATGTTCATCGGGGAGATATTCTGGTTTGCCGGCACCGCCCTTACGATATTCTTCGGTCTCTTATCGCCATTCATCATGTTCAGGGGTGAGCACGTCACCATGGACCATATCAACCCTGCATGGTTCATTCCCCCTGTCGGGCTGATCGTGATCCCCATCCCCGGGAGTCTAATTATCGGCCAATATACTGGACTCATGCAGGAATTTCTCATCTTTCTGAATTACTTCGGATGGGGAGCGGGATTCTTCCTTTATATATTCTTGTGCGCGATATGCATGTACAGGTTCATCCTTCACCGGCCACTGCCCAACATGCTGGCCCCCACGATATGGATAAACCTCGGCCCCATAGGCGCCGGAACTGTGGCGTTGATCAATCTGGTCAAGAACACCGCGTTCATAACCATGAAAGAACCCTTTTTCGCATTCAGCCTTCTCTTCTGGGGGTTCGGCATCTGGTGGGTTCTGATGTCCATCATCATGACCCTCTACTACATACGGACGATTAAGCTGCCGTATGCCCTCTCGTGGTGGGCCTTCACATTCCCTCTTGGCGCCTATGTCGCCGCCAGTCATACCGTGGCGTTATTATTCAATTTAAAAATAGTCGATTTCATCGGCTCCTGTTTGTACCTGCTGCTGGTTTTCCTGTGGTCTATCACACTGGTAAGGACAACGGCGGCCGTTTATTATGGAAAACTTTTTAAATAAGTGAAGAAAGGAGAGGTCATGTTTAAACGAATTCTCATACCCGTTGATTTTTCGATCCATTCCAGCTGGGTCCTCCAATCTATTCCTTCCTTGAAAAAAGCAGGGATGAAAGAGATGATCCTTGTTCATGTCATCGATTCTGCGGAAGCAGCGTATTGGGCCAATATGGACGAGGCCATGGCCGAGAGGAAAAGCAAGGCAGAACAGAAGATGAGGGAGATCATCTCGGAAACGCTGTCTCCCCGTGAAGGAATCAAGGGAAGTTACATGACTGAGTTCGGTCTTCCCCCGCAGGTTATATTGAAAATCGCAGAACAGGAGGATGTATCCCTTGTGGTTATGGGCTCCCACGGGCACAGTTTCATGGAATGCGCCATGCTGGGGAGCGTCACGAATACCGTGATCAGGAAGACCCGGGTCCCTGTCCTCATAACGAAGAAACAGTCCACTGAAGAAGAAGCTGGGCAAGAGCCGGTCGGCTTGGGCATGATGGACATCTTCAGAAAAATTCTCTATCCCACAGACTTCTCCGAACAGTCCCTGGCCGTTCTCGATGTGATAAGACATATGGACAAGAACCTGCTCGGCGAGGTCGTTATTGTCCATGTGCAGGACACGAGGAGATTGCTCCCGCATCTGAAGCACAGGATGGATGAATTCAACAAGACGGATACGCAGCGGCTCAATAAAATGCAAAGTCAGCTCGAAAATCTATGTCATAAGGTGAAGACCGTTCTGAGAGAAGGAGTGCCCTTCGTGGAGAACAACAGGCTCGCCGAAGAGGAAGATGTATCAATAATCATGATCAGTTCCCAGGGCAAGAGTGCTGTCCGGGATGCGCTCATGGGAAGCGTGAGCGAGTCTGTAGCGAGAGCGCATGTACGCCCCGTCATGGTTTTCCCAAATGCTGGAAAATGAATGCAGGCATATATAAATAGATGACATACCTTCTACACCTCGACTTGCATGGTGCTCGGTCTGTTGCTTGTTAATCACGTTGCGGAGTAGACGGGGAAGCATCAGGTGGCAGCTGACGTCATGACTACCATAACCGTTTTCTTTATAATCTGTTCGGTGATAGTAAACCTTACGATCGATGATATCATCAAGGCAGGCAAGAACATCAAAAGTTCTTTGCAGTGCACTATGCCATCGCCGTGCTCCTCCAAGACATGCCGGTATCCATGCTCACGTTCCTAAAGGCACCCTTCCACTGGAATACCTGACCCATCGCTTCCTGCTGAAATGGCTTGGAGAGGAGAGTTTATAGAAACACGCTTCTTCCCACTGACTGACACCGAGGAATAAGGGGTCAGAGCATAAAGTGTTTGGTCACATTATAAATGTAACATACATTAAAATTTATATTTTTTTCTTTCCTTTTTATAATTCTTCATCATTTTACCAAATTCCCTGTCCTTTTTTCGGCGCTCTGCATCTGTTGATTCAAAAAATGCTTTTTCCCTTGCCATCTTTAAATAATTTTCATAGGATTTTCTGTCAATCTGTCCATGTTCAACAGCATGGATGATAACGCATCCAATTTCGCTGGTATGAGTACAATCTTTAAATTTACAGTATGCTGCTAGGTAATAAATATCATCAAATGTTTTTTCAAGACCTTCTGATGCATCAGCTATTCCCACTTCCCTCATGCCAGGATTGTCAATGAATATTCCACCATTTTCAAGTATTATCAGTTGCCTGTGGCTTGTGACATGCCGCCCCTTCTGGGTGCTCTGGCTGATTGTATTTGTCTTCATGATATCTTTGCCGCAAAGATTGTTTAAAAGCGTTGATTTCCCCACTCCCGATGAACCAAGCATACAGTACGTTTTGCCTTTTTCAATACTTTGCTGCAGTATGCTGTATCCATTCTTTGTTATATTGCTTATTGCATACACCTGTACATTTTTAATCCGTGTTTGTATGCTCTGAATTATTCGGGAAATAGTGTCATTATCAATCAAATCGGTTTTGGTAAGTATTATAAGCGGGGTAACCTTTGATGTGTAGCAGATAGTCAGGTATCGTTCAAGCCTGTTGATGTTGAAGTCCCTATCAACTGCCTGAACTATAAAAGCATAATCCACATTTGTTGCAATAATTTGTTTGTGTCCTTATTTATCAATAGCCTTCCGCGATATCATTGATAATCGGGGAAGTATGGCAGTAATAATTGCAAAATCCTTATCAACGATAGTAAGCGCTACCCAATCACCAACCGCGGGGTAATCTTCCCTGCCTGTGGCAGTAAAACGCAGATTTCCGGTTATTTCAGCCTCATATTCACCATACGAAGTGTTCACCACATAGCGTTCTTTGTGTTCTGTGATGATTCTTCCTATCTCAAAATTTTGCAGGTTGTGTCCAATCCGCAGTTGTTCTAATTTTTCATTGTAACCTAAATCTTCAATATTCATTCATTTATTCCCATAAATAGAGATATGTACCATGAAATATGCCGATACAAAAATTCACATGTACATAATACTACTCTAACCATTGCAGTGATGGGGTGTCAATATTTAAATTAGCTATGAAATTTTTAAATTTAAGTACTCTTTGAGCACTTCATAAGGAGTTTTCTATTTTATACCACTTTACTTTTCTGCAATGTGCCAGTGCTCGTGTGTGAGCTTCTTGCCAATTGTATCCTTGTGTTGAATTCCTCCGTATTTCTTGTGATACTGTGGACGGTGATCTTCCCGGTGCTTTTACATTCTTTTAATTTTGTTTTGCACCTTGTTCCCCAATCTGCCTTTTTTAAACCTTTCAAGGTTTTCTGGAAAAAAGTTTTTGAATGGACGTATTAAGAGCACAACGAGGTCCGCAGAATGCCAAAAGAATCAGGCCAAACCCCACAATACCCCAGGGCAATTGTGAGGGAATGTTTAAATGTGTGACAATACCGTGAATCAGAGTAAGAAAATAAGGCAAAACGACAAGTTCATTATTGATCTGTGTTATAACCTCGTTAAGGCCTGAAACAAGGATGATAGCACCAAGTACGGTTAATTGCAAGCCTGCGATAAAGAGGGTGGCAAAAATAGCGCCACCGGTGTTTCTGGAATACTGAGTTTGAGCAAGCCAGATATAGGAACCAACAATGATAAAAATAAACAGAAAAATAAACACGCTCCGTGCCGGGATACATGTCCAGAAGTTAAACCAGAAATACAGAGGGCCTTTAATGGCAACAAATGATAAAAGTAGCATGGATAATAATACACCGGGCAGAAATTGGCAAAACAAAGCCTTCCGGTCTTTTGTTTTAAAGAAAAGAAAGCCAAAAACGACGTAGATCATTGCCAGAATAACCAGTAAAGCGGTGAATACTACTCCCCTGAAGCCGGAAAAAATCAATGAGCTTACAGCTGCATAGACCAGGAAAAGCCCGCCTGCAAACCAGTATTCTCTTGCAGTTACCGGCAGGGATGTTACAGATTTCACAGATTTGAAAAAAAACCAGAGCCACACAAAACTAACAACAAGCCAGAGCCGTGCACACCATATGCTGAGATTTGTTTTATGTGCGTAATCAATAAGGCGGAAGGCTTCTGTGAAATTATAAGCGGGGAAATAGTGATTTCCTTTATAGTGAGCATTATGTTTAGCAACTTCAATCATAAATCCGTCCAATGCCTGGCGCCATGATTTTTTAGAACCTTTATGATTTAACCAGTGGAAATAACGCAGAAAGAAGTTTCTGTATCCCGATAATGTTGATGCCAGGTTTTCCATGTAAGTTAAGCTGTCCCGCATGAGCTTTTTCTTTTCTTTTGCAACAAAAAGTTTATTGGATATTTTGTCAAACCGCGTGCCAAAATCACGGATCAAAAGAATAGTGTTTTGATGTGCATTATAAACGATAACTATCTCCAATTTTTATTTGACACAATTGCATCTGAGTTCATCATACTTCATTACAAACATATACGTTTGTTATTGTGAAATTACTGGAAAATGTGATAGATAAATAACTATGATAAAAATAGGAACACGGGGCAGTGCACTGGCGCTGTGGCAGGCTCATTTTGTGGCAGATCAGCTTGCACAGGAGCATACAGTGGTCATCATCAAAACAAAGGGTGATCGCATACAAAATGTGTCCTTTGATAAAATTGAAGTCAAAGGTTTTTTTACTAAGGAACTGGAAGATGCCCTGTTATCAGGAACTATCGACATGGCGGTGCATTCCATGAAGGACCTGCCAACCGACGACACACAGGGGCTTGCCATTGCAGCAGTCACAAAACGTGAGGACCCTTCGGATATCATCATCATACGGCCTGAAGCATATCGCGCAAACCACTGGTTTCCGCTAAAGGAAAATTCAAACGTTGGGACAAGCTCACTGCGAAGAGTGGCACAACTAAAACGAGTACTGTCGTCGGCACAAGCCATGCCACTCAGAGGCAATGTGCCCACACGCATCCGTCGACTGCGCGAAGGCAAATTTGATGCCATCATACTGGCTAAAGCGGGGTTAAAGCGATTAGGTGTTGATCTGTCGGGCTTTTATAGTATGGCGCTGCCATTCAGTTACTTTTTGCCTTCGCCAGGTCAGGGAGCACTTGCCATACAGGTACGCAGTGATGATAAAAAAGCAATTGAAGCTGTAGGTCATCTTCACGATGCGGCAACAGCAAAATCAGTTCAGGCTGAGCGACAGTTCCTGAAAGCTTTTGGCGCAGGCTGTCATGTGCCATTAGGAGCGTTAGCACATTGTGTTGATGAAAAGATAATCCTTACCGGTACTATATTATCAATTGACGGAAACCGATATCTTCGCTATACTGTGGAAGACAGCGATCCTGTTCGTGCCGGTGACAGGTTGGCACAATTTATGAAACAGCAGGGAGCAGATGAATTATTATGAAGCATAAAGGATTTGTATACCTGGTTGGCGCCGGTCCCGGCGATCCGGGACTTATTTCGGTTAAGGGTCAGGAATGCATTGAAAAGGCTGAGTGTATTATCTATGACTATCTTGCAAATCCGCAGCTTTTACATAATACCAAAGCTGAGCTTATCTACGTGGGCAAACAGGGAAGCCAGCACACACTTTCTCAGGAAGAGATTAACAGGCTCATTGTACAAAAAGCACGCGAAGGCAAGGTGGTGGTGCGCCTCAAAGGTGGTGACCCGTTTATCTTTGGCAGGGGCGGTGAGGAAGCTGAAGAATTAGTAGCAGCAGGAATAGCGTATGCGATAGTTCCCGGTATATCATCCTTTTATTCGGCACTGGCATATGTTGGCATCCCCATAACCCATCGTGATTATGCAGCAAGCTTTGAGGTAATCACCGGACACAGGCGATCTGATGGTACTGAGGATATAACACTGCCTGATTACAGCTCGCAGAAAACATACACCTTTCTTATGGGAATGAAAAATTTAGATACCATCTGCAGGCGACTGATTCAGGAAAAAAATTTCCCAAAGCAAACACCAATAGCAGTGGTTACCTGGGGAACCATGCCAAAACAAAAGGTAGCAACCGGCACACTGGAAACTATAGCCGCGGAAGCAGAAAAGGCAGGGTTAGTGCCGCCAGCCATTATATGTATTGGCAGGGTGGTGAGCCTGCGAGATACTTTGCGCTGGTATGACACCTTGCCACTGTTTGGCAAAAAAGTAGTGGTAACACGCACACGCGAGCAGGCAAGCGTTCTTTCCACACGGTTATATGAACTGGGTGCTGATGTGGTGGAGTTTCCTACTATAGCAATAACAAAATTACCGGAGCTGTCGCCACTCCATGATGCTTTGAAGAGGTTACATGACTATGACTGGGTTGTATTTACTTCACAGAATGCGGTGAGCATTTTCTTTGAGGAAATGTTCACGCTGGGGCTTGATGCACGGTCATTGCGGTGTAAGGTGGCGGCAATTGGTCCTGCAACACGCGATGCTTTACGTGCGTATGCAGTTGTAGCTGATCTGGTACCTCAGGAGTATGTTGCAGAAAGCCTGGTGGATGCTTTCAGTGGCGTGGATATTGCAGGCAAAAAAATTCTTGTTCCCTGTTCGGTAAAAGCACGGACTGCATTGACTGAAGGCCTACAACAAGCAGGAGTACAGGTGGAAAGAGTGCATATCTATGATGCTACCCGGCCCAACGTAACACATGCAATGCTGCAGGAACTGCAGAATGCTGACATCATTACGTTTACCAGTTCATCAACGGTGCGTAATTTTGTGGAGCTTGCAGGATCCACCACAGCAACTGTTGCCTGCATTGGTCCAATCACTGCCGATGAGTGCATAAAGCAGGGACTATCGCCACATATTGTTGCTAAAGAATATACCATTGATGGGCTGGTACAGGCCATAGTGGAGTATTTTCAATGATAGAAAAAAAGATTATTACCATTGAAATACGAAATAGCGCATATTGAGATTTTTAAAAAAGTAAGTTGATTTTTCAAACTATAAAAATACTTTACTAAATATTGTAATAATATTATTTTTTGATTATAATATCCTGATGTATCCTGACGACTCTGTGAGGATACCATTTTACAATGTATTCTATTTATTGAGGAGTGATACCATGCATCCCTACTATAGACCACGACGGTTACGTGAAACAGAAATAATACGAAATCTTTGTGCTGAAACACTGCTTGATTACAATAAACTCATCATGCCATATTTTGTGATTGAAGGAGCACATATTAATCAGCCCATTGAGTCAATGCCTGGTATAAACCGACTGTCAATTGACAATCTTTTGAAAACATTAGAAGCTGATGTTGCGACAGGTGTACAGTCTGTTATACTCTTTGGCATTCCGTATGAAAAAGATGAGAAAGCAAGCGGTGCGTATGATGACAATGGCATAGTACAGAAAGCCTGCAGGGAAATAAAAAAACATTTTCCTGAGCTTTTGGTAATTACTGATGTATGCCTGTGTGAATACACCAGCCATGGCCACTGTGGCATGGTAGTTAATAACAGGATAGATAATGACAGTACATTGAATCTTTTGGCAAAAACAGCTGTTTCACATGCACTGGCAGGTGCTGATGTGGTAGCACCATCGGACATGATGGATGGACGCATTGAAGCAATACGGACAGCACTTGATGAAGCAGGTTTATTCCATATTCCCATTTTATCATATGCTGCAAAATATGCGTCAGCTTTCTATGGACCATTCAGGGATGCAGCCGGCAGTGCACCCCAGTTTGGCGACAGACGAAGCTATCAGATGGATTTCAGAAATGCACGCGAGGCTTTGAAAGAGGTGTATCTTGATATTGAAGAAGGTGCTGATATTATCATGGTAAAACCTGCACTTGCATACCTGGATGTACTATATCGTGTTAAACAGGCAGTGGATGTGCCCGTATGTGCTTACAATGTGAGTGGTGAGTATTCTATGGTAAAGGCTGCTACAACGCTGGGTTTTGGTGATGAGGCACGGTTGGTGCGCGAGGTTATGACAGCAATCTTCAGAGCAGGTGCAGACATGGTGATTTCATATCATACGGTTGATATCCTGAAAAACAGGTGGTTTGATTAGTTTAGTAAGGGGGAGATTATGGCTTTACATACGTCACGGTCAAAAGAACTTTATGATCAGGCTTGTAAATATATGCCTGGCGGTGTTAACTCACCAGTGCGTGCATTTCGTTCGGTTGGCGGGTATCCGCTGTATTTTAAGTTAGGAAAGGGTAGCCATATTATTGATGAAGATGGTAATGATTTTATTGATTACTGCATGTCATGGGGACCGCTCATTTTAGGGCATGCAGATAATGATGTTGTTAAAGCTATTCAGAGGGTAGCTGAAAATGGCACAAGCTTTGGTGCACCACATGAAGGGGAGATAAGCATCGCGCGGATGGTGGTTGAATCATTCCCTGGTATTGAAAAAGTTCGTTTTGTTAACTCAGGTACTGAGGCAACCATGAGTGCCATCAGGCTTGCACGCGGGTATACTGGCAAAAGCAAGATAATAAAATTTGATGGCTGCTATCATGGCCATGCTGATCACCTGCTGGTTGCTGCAGGTTCCGGGCTTGCAACCTTTGGCATGCCCGATTCAGCTGGTGTAACCAGGGACAATGCCAGAGACACCATAGTTGTGAAATATAACAATATAGATGCCCTGCACCAGGTACTATCAAACAATGATGATATTGCGTGCTGCATAATGGAACCTGTATGTTGTAACTACGGGCTTATTCTTCCAAAAAAAGATTACTTAAAACAGGTGAGTGAGCTTTGTACAAAGTATAATGTTCTTTTGATATTTGATGAGGTTATTACCGGTTTCAGGCTTGCACGCGGTGGAGCACAGGAGCGTTTTGGTGTGCAGGCTGATATTACAACGCTTGGGAAAATTATTGGTGGCGGGTTGCCTGTTGGTGCGTATGGGGCATCATCCAAAATTATGGCAAAGGTTGCCCCCGATGGGCCTGTCTATCAGGCAGGAACACTTTCAGGCAATCCCATTGCTGTTGCGGCAGGCATTGTAACCTTGCAGAAATTGGTGCCATCAGCATATCAAAAGCTTGAAGAACTGGGCAAATATTTTGAAGAGCAGATGCAACCAATAGTATCACGGTATAAATATAAGCTTCTGTTTAAACGATTAGCTTCAATATTTGCATTGTACTTTACCAATGAAGATACTATTATAAGTGTTGATCAGGTTAAAGAATGTAATATGCAGCAGTTTGCCCGCTTTCATCGTCTGATGCTTGAACGCGGCATATATCTTTCACCATCGGGTTATGAGGTTGGCTTTCTGTCTTTATCACATTCAAAAGAAGATATTGATAAAACGGTAAAGGCAATTGATGAATCTTTAGAGATAGTATTACGTTAACCGCTTGTCCTGTGGCAGGGCTATGCGGAATATAATGGTGTTTTTCTTAATTTCGGGTGTAATGATTCCGCCATGAAGCATGATGATGCGCTGAGCTATACAGAGGTTAAATGTTTCAATATTTGATCGTGTGGTGTAAAATGGATCAAAAATGTAAGGCAAATCCTCTTCGGTAATCCTATCTGTTGAAAAACTGATTGTTATGATGAATTCATACACACTGTCATAGCAATGCATGGGTATGGTCTGCTCGGTTGAGTGCTGTGCAATAAATTCAATAATCCGTACCAGCGCAAAGCGAAGCCGGTCATAGTCAATATACATATGATAGTGATTACGGGTTTCAACGGTTATATTCAGTTTTTTGTTGTATGCATCGGCAGCTGTTTCCAGTGTGGTTTGCTGTTCACTTAAAAATTTTGTTATATCATATGAAGAAAGCTGAACACGTTTGAGGTCGCCCATCTCTTCAATCTGTTGAGTAAGATAGTTAAGGCGTTCAGCATTATCAATGATATAGTTTAAGAATTTTTTTGCTTCAGCATGATCTATCCCCTCTTCGCATTTCCGTATTAAAAGGTTTGCATAACCGCCAATAGACACAAGAGGATTACGAACTTCATGAGCTATAGAATCGGCTAACTGTTTCAATGATTCAAACCGGTCAAAGTAATTTTTTTTGATTTGCGTTATAAGCTGTTGCTGTTCCCTGTGCAGTCTATAAAGGCGTGTGGTATCGGTTATTGCAAAGGCAATAAAAAATGTTTCATCATCATTAAAAGCCAGTGCATTAATAGTAAAGTGATGAACCTTTCTGTTGATTGTTAGCTTAATATGTTCTTTAAGGATAGATTCATCAGGGGTTATTGTTTTCAGTATTGATTGAATTTTTTCATTTTGAAAAAATAAGATATGACCATTTTTACTCAAAAGCTTTTCGGCTTTTTCATTATTAAAAATAACCAGATCATTATTTACATCGTAAATAATTATAGCGTCATTAACAAGATCAAACAGATTTATGAGTATTGAAGAATGTGATATCATGTATATAGTGTATTCAAATAAAACGGCAAGGTCAATCAAATTTATGATTGCCTATCAAATCTGTATAACCCCGCTTCCCTTGCCCATATAAAAGCCTGATCATATTCCTGCATGGTTATTTGCCTTCCCAGTATGGTATGAGTTCGTGCGCGATATTCAGGTCGGTATTGGGCCATAATGTTGACGTACGTATGAGGTGATATGTCCGATAGCTCCTTAAATACTAAATCAGATCGAACAATATTTTCCGGCATAACCAAATGTCGCACTAATAGCCCGCGTTTAGCTATGCCTTTTTCTATGACTAAATCGCCAACCTGTCGATGCATTTCCTTTAAGGCGTTGACAGCTTTCCGGGGATAGTCTTTAGCTCCACTTAGTTCTCTGGCAACGGTTTCATCCATATATTTAAAGTCGGGCATGTAAATGTCAATAATGCCATCTATCAGTTTTAATGTTTCCGCTGAATCATAGCCGCCCGAATTATATACAAGAGGGACATTAAGGCCACGCTCAATGGCATGGGGGAGTGCTTCTACTATTGCTGCAATAACATGGGTTGGGCTTACAAGGTTTATATTGTGACACCCCTTTTGCTGAACGTGCATCATAATGTCTGCCAGTTCTTCAGGATCCACCTCTTTGCCCGCTGGCATTTGTGAGATATCCCAGTTTTGACAAAAAATACATGAAAGATTGCAGTTAGCAAAAAAGATTGTCCCCGATCCGTATTTACCAACAAGGCACGATTCTTCACCAAAATGCGCATGGTATGAAGCTACTATAGCCTTAGTTCCCGTGCGGCATTTCCCTGTAGCATTGCGCCTGTCCATCCTGCACTCGTGTGGGCAGAGCGTACAGCGGTTCATGATTTGCTTTAGAGCCGCAACTCGTTTTGTTAATTCACCGTTATGATACAATTCAACATATGAAGGATAGTTAACATGCATTGCATTTATACGGTTAACACAGCATGGTTATTTCTTTTCGGAAGTCAAAGATGTAATAATTTTTTCTTTAAGTTTCAACAGTTCCGCATATTTTGAAGGATCGCTTTGAGCAATAATGTTGATTTGAGTTTTCAGCTTTTTAAAACGTTCAAATCTTTTAGGAAAATTTTGTTTTAAATGCATTAATCGGCTTTTAATTTTTTTTGCAATAAAAGAATGTTGCTTTATGTGCGGATCATTTTTATCAGTCATAACTGCTAAAAACATAATAGGAAAATGTTGTGCTGTATGCTGAAGCAAGGTAAATGTTTTATTGATTTGATCATATTTTTCCGGGTTTTCTTTAAATGAAGCAATTTTCTTTTCATCATAGTGCTTTGATGAAGCTTGTGAAGGATAGCAAAAGGTTACAGATGTTAGTATTATACCGCTAGAGATGTCAGTGGCTTTTATAAATAATTCAGTATGGTCAGGCAAGGATATAATAGTACCACTTATGACAATATGAACAGGCTGTAAGGATGTTTCGTTTGCTTGAGTAGTATCTACCAGGCCGCTTAGTTCCAGTTCCTTATATTTGATTATTATTTGAATGTCAGATCGATTCACAAATTGCAAATCGCTGTATGTATCCTGACAAAACGATAACAATCGTTGTGAAATTACAATACCGTCCTGACATTCCTTACCGTCGATATCTCTAAAATATTCGATAGCAATATTTTTACCTTTAATGGCATCTTTTTTTTCATACAGTATTCTGGCCAGATCCGGAACTACGTCTTTATCAGATTGCAAATTTTTCTCCAGTGAATAAGCTGGTTCTGCATATGCACAAAAAGAAATTAATGCTATTGTTAAAAATAATCGTGAAAGCAGATTTGATAGCGTATCCATATAATAGATTCCGTTGAAAAATTAAATTATTATTGCACTGTATATCAAATTAACTTCACATCTATAATAAAAAGTTTATAGCTTTTTTCAATTAAAAATTTTATTTATCTCAGTAAAATTTGAAAATTTTTTCTTTAGGTCAAGTCCAATTTAGTGTTTAATCCTATTGCACAAAGACTCTTCTTTTATCATCTCCACCAATGTCTCATGTATCATGACTTACAGTGGTTTATGGTACTGTTCCATACGTTCATCACATCGCAGTGGTAATACAATTTTTTACCTGCAATAGTTTTCACCTAAGGGATGTAGCGAATCCATAGTATTATGCATCGTGCTCCCCCCGATAGTATAATAATCGTACCCTTTATAGCTTTTATAGCTGGCAGGAGTACAATGTTTTTTTCAAGCATCTTTTTCACACTGTGTGCTACATTACCGTTATATATATGTGACAATAAATTATCATTGTGTAATTAGTTAAATATTTTTTCAGTATTATTGAGCACCAAATAATCATGAGCTATAATTAAAAACAGCAAACCAAAAAAATACACTATGTTTTTGTAATATTTAGCTTGAATACAATATAAAAAATCTTATGATGAAAGAGATGAAAGAGTAAGGATGAAAACAATATTTAAAAAATTATTTAATGCATATACTTCATTTCAGAATACTAAATATGGCAATATTATTGTTATATTGGTATTTTCAGTTGTTTATTCGTTGGTTTTCAATGCCATTGATTTCATTCGTTACCCCGTTAAATATGGCAATACAGTTATAAATACTATTGCATTATTTATACTGTCCATCCCGCTGGTTTTTTACTTTTTTCTTGTAGCATCCATACATAAAAAACTTTTTACTATCATTACACTAATAACAACATTTTTGAGCTCTATAGCGCTGTATTTTATCATAGTATATAAAATCAGGATCTATCTTCTGGATACATTTATCCTGCTCCTTCAAACTGACATACATGAAGCCTCAGGAGTCATTAGTTTTGATTTAATAATTTTTACACTATTCAGTATCATTATTACAGTACTGTTTTTATTATTGTACAATAAGATGCACTGTACGCTCACCATAAAAAAAAGATTAATTGGTATTGTATTGCTAAGCCCTGTTTTATTAACACTGTATTTTTCAAGGCCGGTAATGCCGTATGCTTTCATCTATACCATTAATATGTATAATAAATACCAGGCAATTATACATCAGCCACGTACTGACATTTCAAAATTTCCATCATCATTCAATGAAGAAAAAAATCATGACCTTACTTTAATATTTATCATAGGCGAAGCTGCACGGGCTGACCATTTTTCAATCAACGGCTACCCACGGAAAACATCACCTAATATTAAAAAATTACAGGTTGTAAGTTTACCAAACATCAACTCCATTTATGGTGTTACCAATAAATGCGTTCCATTAATGGTAACCCGTGCAACAGAACACACATTTGAAACTGCATATAAAGAAACTTCTTTTGTTTCAATATTTAATAAGCATGGATTTTCCACTGCATGGATATCCAATCAGGATCTTATTGATAACAGCTATTCTAATATTGCATCATTTGCCAATGAAGCTTTAATCACAAAGCAAATTGTATGGACCAAACAAAATGCTAAAGATTTAAATATCGCAAATGATAAAATCTTAGATGAGAATATGCTTCCTGAGCTTGACAAATTGCTGGCCATTAAGAACAGAAGATTGATCATTTTGCATTGCATGGGCAGTCACTGGATGTACCATAAACATTATCCTGATACGTTCCGAAAGTTTATTCCAATATGCACAACCAGCAATGTATCCCGCTGTAATCGTGATGAACTGATCAATAATTATGACAATTCAATAGCATATGCTGATTATTTCATTTCACAGGTTATACAGCGATTATTACATAAAAATGCAATTGTAATATATTGTTCAGATCACGGTGAATTCCTTGGTGAGGATGGCCACTACGGGCATATACCTGGAATACAACGAAAAGAAATAACAAATCCTGCCATGTTTGTATGGATGTCAGATGAATATAAAAAAAGAAATCCCGATAAATACAATAATCTTTTGAAAAATAAAAATAAACAGCTTCCTAACTATATACTTTTTCACAGTATCTTAGATGCTGCTTCAATAGATAGTTCAGCAGCAAGTTATAAGCTAAGTATATTTTCTGCGATGTAACAATCTATTATTACACATTTATGGGTTTGTCTTAAAGGTTTCTTTTAAAGCCTTAAGTTCCCTTCCTGTTGCATATACAACGGGAGAACCCTGAATAAATAATTTTCTCTGTTCCAGTACAGATAAATCACGCTTAATAATAAAATATATAATTTTATCACCTACCTGCAGAGTCCTGATCTTTGGAATGTTTAAAGGATTTACATTTAGAAATATCTTTCTGACTGCATTTAAACTCTTCACAGGCATATTAGGCCGTATGGATGTATAATATTTTAAATCAACACCAGCCTGTTGCAATGCTTCAGTAAGATTTTTACCACGGGATCTCAATTTCTGGACACTATCGTATATTTCTTTATCCTTTACACAATACACATAATCAGATACTATAGGCACCTCTTCTTCATAAGCATCGTTGAATATGGAATAATATGTAAAAAACCGTAAAAACTTATGTTCTTTTATTTTTAACGGATTATTATAGTAGGGAGATGCTTTATCAGGTAATAAATTGGTTGAAAGAATAATCAGTGATACATATGTTAAAAATACAATAATAGCTGTCCAGATTTTAATGGGCTCAGTAGATGGCTTTGCAAGTCTTTGCAGCAGATTACTTTTTTTGTATACACATTGTATACTTTCATCAATAAAAACTGCAATAACAAACAGCATAAATGGCAGGGCAAAAAGCAGGTGAACTTCTTTATATGCCAGAGCAGGCACAATGGGATTGATACTCTTAACCGCAAAGAGCATACATAAAAAGAAAATAAATCCAGGAATAATAATAGATTTTATTTCAATATTTGATTTTTTCCAGGCTGGATACAATAAAACAAGATACAAATAAAAGGGTATTCGCCACAATAGCTGTGTTTCAGTATATCTATCAAAAAGCTGCCAGAAAGATATGGGAACAAATTTTTCAAGTGTAAAATGATGGCCAGTTATGGCATGATATCGGGCCATAATATCACCGGTATAATAATAAAACACTGATGTTTCAAAAAGGAACAGAAAAAATAAAACAGTGCTGTAGAATATTGCATGTTTCATATTTCTTTTAAACAGCAGTATAACAAGTACGTATCCCGGCATAAGAAAAATATCCAGTTCATGTGCACAATATGCCCAGAATAACATAACAGCTGATAAAGACAAATACATGAGTTCTTTTTTATTGTCATCTTTGTATTTTAATAACAAATAAAAAGATGCTGTAACTAATGGCCCGCCAACAGCTTCAGGAACTACCTGTGTACCAAAACGAATAATGTAAGGACATAACATATATAAGAACACAGTAATAAAACCTGTTGCGGGGCTTTTTATTTTTACGCCTATTTTATACAAGAGGATCATATGAATGGTAAAAAATAAATTTGGTATTATGAGTGAAACTGCCGGATGGGCTCCAAAAATTAATTGACTGAACCAGACAGGTAAAATTAAACCAAAGCGTGCAGTCTGATGGTTAAGTTCAATATACGGAATATTATAGTAAATATGTTTTGCAGCAAACCAGTAATTGATCGCATCTCCACCAATATCAAACATTCTGAATGTAAAAAATTTATAAATAACAATAAACACCAGCAGTAATAACAACATCATCCTTTCATCTTTTTTCTGTGAGATAGTATCCATGATTAACTCCCGTTTGAATAATTAGAGAAATATTTCAATAACACATTGTTTCACAGGACAATTCAGATAGCGCTGTAAATGTTGTATTATGTATAAAATAATTGTAATGAATCATTACTGTATACATTTAGTTTATTGCAACTAAAAAACATTTGATTTTTCCCGGTAACTATCGCACAATAGTAAAAAAATCTCAAGGAGCACACCATGGATTTACTCAGAATATGGCAGGAAGTTGATATCAAGGATGTGCAGGAACATATACTGATGGCAGATGACCTTTTTGGATTTTGCCCTGGGTGTAAAACACCGGGGCTTAAACTTCAGGATTTGCATATATGCCCAACGTGCAAAAGGGAATTCAAATATGTGACCAGTAAAGATGCACGGGGCGGAAAAAGTGCTGAGGTGGTGATGCGGTTAAAGAAAAAGCTGCCCCATTTAACCTTTGTTGATTATGACGATTATGAACGGTTATCCAGCAAAAACAAAGCTGCTGATTTATTTAAAAATATGTAACCTGTAAAAAATCTGTCTTGACATTTTTTCTTTTGATTATATTATTTATTGTCGATGTTAGTACCATACAGAAGGTTTATGGATGTTTAAGAAAGTTATTATTTATATTCCATTACTGATTTTAATTGTTGGCGCAAATACTTCTGCATTTGCCCAACGTTACTTTGGAGTTGGCATTCACGTTGGCGGGCAGCACGATGCAGGTGATCTTACTACCTTTTATCCCGCTGCACAAACTGAACCGCAAAATAGTGCCATTTTTGGTGTGGCTATACGCTTATCAATTCCTTTCTTTTTTATTCGCACCGGTGGCGATGCTTCCTTTACCATTAATAAAGGCAAGGTTTTAGAAGACCAGGCTAATGTGGGAGTTAATCACTATAATGTAAAATACACGATGCTTCCCCTTTATGCTGGTCTGCAGTTCCCCCTGCGTGACAGAGGGGCATTTTATTTAGGTGGCGGAGTATCATACTTTTACGGAACAGGTTCAGTGAAGCTTTCAGATGGCACATCACAGGATATTGACGCTACAGCTTTTGGTGCCGGCTTTTTAGCTGGCATGCAACTGCATGTAACCAGCTCTTTTTCATTGTATATGGAATGGATATACGTTGATGCCCGCTCAAAGCCAGTCATCACAACTACCGGAACCTATAATGCCAATAATTATAAAGACCTTTTTATTGATTACAGTGGCCACAGAATTATGATAGGTGTCATGTACTATGTATTATAAACTATTTATAGTATTATGGTGTTGTGCGATAGCTCTTGTACCAGTCTCTTCCATGGCTTCGACATTTAACCAGGCAATAAGCGTTTATGCCGGTTACATCCCTTCATTAGGAGGCAATCTTTACTCCTATGAACAGGAAAATACTTTTGGCTCTGCAACAGGAATTGACGGTATAAATAAATTGCAGACCGGATTTTCCACTTCCACCATAAACCGATTATTAGGTGCAACAGCAGGTGCAACATTTAAGATTGTCATGTATGATTTCTTCACCGCACGTATTGGTGCAAATTACTTTAAAAGCGTTTGGGGCGGCAAAGGGAAGACAGTCTATAACGATGGTGCTGACAGGCTTCTTGAATGCAGTTACAGCTTTGACGGCTTTGATATACCGGTAACTGTTGGCATCATTATACCATTTTATAAAGACATGAAAATAACGTTTTCATGCGGCATAGCGTATGCCTGGGGACGATATAAAAATAAATTTGAGTCAGATGCCCCTCTCACATACAAAGGCCAATTCAAAGGAGTTGCTTATCCACTCGTCATCAACACGGAAGGCGAATATTTTATTAATGAAAAGGTTGCCGTATCTACTTCTCTGTCATATTACCGTGGCACTACAAATGTAATCAAGGATTCAAAACAAGGGGATGGAAACACTGATTATGCACCCATTGACTTTTCAGGATACCGTTTTCTTTTAGGCATATCATATTATTTTAAACCAATATAGCCATGATCAGAATGAAAAAAACGTATCACATCACATCAATAGCATGCATCTTACTCTTGTGTTTTGTTTTAATGGCACAAGGTGCCTATGCAATTGGCGAATTTTCATTAGGGCTTAATGCAGGTATTACCTATGATCCCAACCATCTGGAACCATCTATAACTCAATGGAATACTTTAGCCAAAACCACTGCCACTTCAGTTGAGCAAATAACCATCCCTTATTCATTTGCCTGGGGCATCAACATGCGCTATCAGTTCAATTATTTTCTTTTCAGGATTGGTGCACATTTCACCAGTCCGTATAGTGTCCGTGGTAAAGCTGATGCAAACAAAGTTACCATTTCAACATATCAGTTTGGCCTGCCCGCTACAGTTGGCTTAATCATGCCATTAAAGCAGCGTACATACTTTTTTATTGGCGCAGGCATAACGTATAACTATGCATATCTGGAATGGGAAGAAACTGCACCTGCTAACAAATACCGCTTTGCCGACTCTATCCCTGGATTCCATTACATGATGGGAGCTGAAGCCCCCATAACATCTAAAATTTCACTTTCAGTTGAATGGATGCATCAGGAAGGGCGTTCCATACCCATTCAGGATGAAATTGCAGGATCCACCAAACAAACCATATCAGTCAAAGGCGACTTTCTTCTTTTTGGTGTTAACTACTACATACCCATGTAATCTATGGACATATCTATTATCTATCTATTTGCTTTTCTCTTTGGTGCTAGCTGGGGAAGCTTTTTATATACTTTCATCATTCGCTATATCAACGGGATGTATGCAAAAAATCCGTTTCGTGCTCTCACCTATCCATCGCATTGCTTATATTGTAAGCAAAAGATCAAACCAGTTTATCTAATACCTGTTTTTGGATATTTCCTCACAAAAGGCCGCTGCAGTGTATGCGGGAAACCATTTTCTTTTTTATACGTGGCAGCTGAAATTGCCTGCGGCTTTGTAGCTATAGCCTCTATATTTTTTTTTAAGGGAGCGATAGTTCCTTTATATTTCATCATCATTACAACAAGCATATGCATTGCCATAATTGATTTTATAACCATGGAAATACCCAATTTTTTAGTTGGAATATTTTTTGTAACAGGCATCATTGTTTGTTTTTTAGATAGCCAGTGGTTTGCACACATACAGGGATTATTGCTCATGGTTGCGGTTTTTATTGTGCCTCTTATTTTAGTCAAAGGCGGTTTTGGCGGTGGTGACGTGAAATTTGCCGGTGCAATAGGATTTACTCTTGGTCTGCATGAAACGATAGTAGCACTGGAAATAGCTCTTGTTACTGGCGCACTGTATGGCATAGGATATGCAGTGTTTAAAAGCAAAACACTTAAAGCACACATACCGTTTGGGCCATTTTTAACATTAGGATTTATCACTGCGTTGGTGTTTGGTAAAGATATTATTCAGATATATTTTTCTTTTCTTTGATATACTGAACCCTTGTTTAATCAGTAATTAAGGCTCTGACCCTCAATAGCTATTGTCCTCGCACGCGCTCTATTTCTGAATATAGGCTCTGACCCCTTTTTTGCATAAGTTTTCAATGTAGTGAGTGATCTTTTTCAATGCTCTGACCCCAAAAATCTGCAAAAATTTTTAAAATTTTTCACAAATT
>DYLU01000025.1 GCA_020721905.1 Leptospira biflexa
CTGCGGCTGCTTGATGGCATAGGTGCTACCACCAATACTATGGTGATTGGAGCCACAAACCGTAAACAGGATCTGGATCATGCCCTCATTTCACGATTTGATCAGACTATTCATTTCCCATTACCTGGAGAACAGGAGCGTGCAGGCATTTTTGGAAACTACGCAAAACACCTTGCACCTGAAGAGCTTACTAAACTGGCAGCAGCAAGTAACTCCCTTTCAGGCAGAACAATAAAAGACCTGTGTGAGCAAACCGAACGCAGGTGGGCACGAAAGCTTATCATAAAAGATCTGCCACCGTCCCCTCCGCCCTTTGAGTACTACTATCACACTGTTAAAAGTTTTTTTGCTGCGCAAGCCTGAGTAGCAGTGAGTCTATATTGTCAAATATAGGATATTGATCAAACCGTGTATTGATATAGGTAGTGCCGGTCATATTATTTTCAATCATATCCAGAATAGTTTCTGCGGCAATAGAATGCTCCTCAAAACGCTTCTGTGCATAATCAGCATAGCTACCTGTTGAAATCATAAACTGCCAATCCGATGAAGACGCAAGCATAAGTTCCCGTGCGTACTGCTGCACCATTGGGTCATTGCCATACAGTGCCTTATCAAATCTGAACAGCAATTCTTCTAATTTTACAACCATATGACGAACCCTTGCATTGTACCAGGTAGAAAAATCATTCCCCTTGCCCCATGATGATTCAACCGGTTCAAAAGTTTCCATATCACAATCTAAAAGCTGATGCGGCATCACGCACATAATATCATCACGGGAAGATATTGTTTCCAGAAGCATCTCTAAAAACAGAGGACCTTCAAACCACCAGTGACCAAACAACTCTGCATCAAATGGTAACACAAATACGGGTTTGCGTTTGATAATGCGTTCAACCTCCTGTGATCGTTTTAGTATGGCATCAATAAAATCATCAGCATGCTGGCGCACAACAACACTGGCTTTCTGTGGGTCATAATAATCTTTATGGCTGCTTCCGCTTATCGCATAAATTTTTAAACCCAATAGTCTATGTTGATTATGGGGCGATAGCTCCGGCAATTCATACATTGCATCATAATGAAACTCCCTGTAAGCAGGATTACCCGGATATCCCTGATGTGACGACCAGATTTTCATGGATAAAACCGCATCACGGGGAAACAAAACCAGACCCGTGTGGGTTTTCAGCGGAAAAAAATTTCCTGTTTTTGGAATGTTTTTTGCAAACAAAACACCTGTATCATTTACAATGGTATAGTCTACTGTATTCTGATGCAGCAGCCTGTCAATCCCTGCATGGTATCCTAACTCAGGCAGCCAAAATCCTTGTGGTGATTTTCCAAATTGTGTAGCAAATGAATCAATTCCAGCAATGACCTGAAGTTTCTGGAATGAAGGATACATTCTGTATAAAGGAAAAAACGGGTGTGTTCCTGCAGTTGTCAGCAATTCAATGGAATTGTCAAAAAACAATTCACCAAATGCATCAGCACATTTTCCGTGTATATCATCAAAAAAAGAAAGGGTACTTGTAATAAACGCTGTGTAAAAATCAAGAACACTACATGCCTTTGGATTCTTTTTTTTTAGCAATGTAATGGCATCCATAAGTGTATGCGTCCACGTTTTAAAACGCTTTTGATAGTATGATTGTTGTAACATTGTAAGTAATGTGGGACTTATTGACAGAGCAATTGAAGGGATTATGTGTTTTTTATTGAGTCTTTGGCACATCTGTATAAGCGGGATATAGCATTCAGCTACATTCTGATACAACCACACTTCTTCCAGCGGCAATGTAGCTTGAGAATTCCTTATATACGGAAGATGCGCATGCAGTATGATGCATAGCTTTGTTGTACTGAATTGTTTTTCAGCGGTCATGAAGAAAGGCGCTTTTCATCAGCTGAATCAATAGAATTTAACCTGTGAATTTCCTGTGTAAATATTGGGGTAGTGTCTTTCAGGTTTTCAGGTGAAAGAGGCAGCATAATAGGATCAGATTCAAATATAATCTCTTCGCCTTTCCCTTCTATTGCTGTCATAAGTATTACTTTGACAACACAGCCGTGCAGATGCTCTCCAACCGAAACAATCCAGTGATTATTCCTTCCAAAAACATCGATCTGCTGATCCTGTATCCACTGGTTCCCATGCAATTTGACGATTTGTATGAATAACACCGGATCGCCATACACGTCAGTTACCGCATGTGAGACAATAGTATCCCAGTATTCATTATCTATGGCCCAGTGCACATGCATTAATGAAAACGATGGTAAATGCACCGTAAAATATCCTGACATATAACCTCCCTCACCACCGTGCTTGATGTTCTTCGGCCCATCCAATAATGTTGGCTACCTGTATTTTTTTACCACTGTTATCAATGACAAAGCCATTGTATATGCCAAACAGCTGATGTACCTCACTTGTTATAATCAGAAGGTTTGATGTTGCTACTCTTTCAAAAAAAGGTGAAAACGTTAATCCCAGCCTGCCATCATTGGATTCAAAATACCATGGCTTCATAAAATTTGTATTATCATAATTAAATGTAACCTTATCTAACTTATGAATACGCCCATTGATAAAGAAACAATTTTCTGTGGCATATGACAAATCGCCAAATCCTTCACCTAAATTTAAACCAAACGGAGTCCCATCAGGTAAAAACCATGAAGCGCTTGCCCAGTTCCAGAAGCTTTTATATTCCCACACTCCCCTTCCCCAGTCTAACGTTGCCAGTGCTTTCCCATAGCCAAAGCCATATTCCTGTCCATCCAGTAAAAATGCACCACTTGCAGGCATGCAGTTAATTTTTTGATTGTAGTAAAACCGTTTCTTGCCAATAGGTGTCAACATAACGATTGAATCGTGTGGTGTCTGCTGTAGTATCCAGTGTGCATGAAAACCCTTGCCTTTGCCAAATTGAGGCCATCTGACATATATCTCACGTTCATTACCCTTTTTTCGGAAAGCAAAGGTTATACCGTCTTTTTTAAAGTAACTGTCGTCATCACCTGACCGCCCAAGCGTAAACCCTTTCCCCGGTGGCGTTATAAGTGTATCTTCAATATACTGTTTTGTTTTAAAATCAATAAAATACACAAACACAAGTCCTGCATATCCAATGTGTGAGATAGTAGCTGAAACAAAGTAATCTTTGGTGGTTATGCCATAATAATCCCACTCCTTTATACGTATTTTGTTTAACCAGGAAACAGGATATAGAGAAACATTTTCAGGATTGTATATTTTGACAGGAGTGGTTGAATAACCCTTTTCTATAAGTTGACCATTTTTATCAAGCAAATCACCTTTTTTAGATATGAGTTGCTGCATACCTTTACCTCTATTTTTTAGAATAATACATTACAAAAATTCATTAGTCAAGCAATTATTTTGGATGAGCTTTGTACTGTTAAAGGTACAATTATCTGCAAATCTTCGGAAAAGAAGATGTATTTTAAATTATCATTCCTAAAAAATTCCAACCTGTTGAGGTGACATTAAAAAAAATTGGATTATTGTCTTAATTTCATCAACACTTTATTTGTATCAGTTTGGGACGCAAGCTGTCGTTGGACAAGCTTTCGTAAAATAAAATTTCATGATTATTATCCATCATGTCTTCAACCGGCATCCTTTGAATAATTTATATTACCGAATCAAATCTTTCATAGTAACATCCAGGTTTGCAGAATAACTCGTTTCACAATTTTTTCATCTAACTGAAAATCTATTCATCATATTGAATAAAATAGTCCGTATGTACGGTATACTAAACATGTGTCCGTTTATTCATACACTTTTACCTATAAAAACTATTCTCACACTACATAATAATGACATATTATAGTTTTGTGTACAAAACCTATGCTTTTTATGCCTTTTGTTTTCACCCTAATTTATTACATAGTACTTGCAAGTGTATTAAACATGCTTAAAATTTAAAAAAATTTTGGGTTTATTAAAAAAATTACAATTTTTTACTTGACGCTGGCATATGATTTGCTTATATATAATAGTGAGCTGGGAAAATCCTGGTACACAACAATTTCCTTCCAAAGTATTCCGCTATGCTTTTGTAGAGCTAGAGGTAATCGCCCGATTACCTCTTTTTTTTATTCTATTATTATCTCATCAGGGATTTTATATACGGAGATATTCTCATTGCACCACATTCTAACCTTTTCTGGATATAATGATGCCCCTTTTGGCTTTATATGAGCAACAAGCCTCTCTCTGGTACTATCGCCCAGAAATTCAACATGTCCTTTTACACGAACACTTGCTATGTCAGAGTTATGCAATAGTAACCGCTCCACCTCTTTGGGATATACATTGTATCCATTTTTCAATACCATATCTTTTTTTCTCCCGGATATAAACAAATAGCCGTCATCATCATAATACCCAATATCACCGGTAAAGAGCCATCCATCTTTAATATATTCTTTTGTTTTTTGCGGATTGTTATAGTAGCTGTGTATCACATTCATTCCCTTCACAATAATCTCCCCATGAATGCCACGAGCAACATCCCTACCGCTATCGTCCACCACACGCACCTCATTATAGGGCATTGGTTTCCCTATGGAGCCAATTTTATTTTCAATTCCCGGCATATTCCAGCTTACAATAGGCGAAGCTTCAGTCAGCCCGTAACCCTGGCGTATATCCACCTTTCTTTCAGCATACCATTTCTGAAGGACAACCGGAAGATAATCTCCACCGCTAACCCAAAGCTCTATATGCTCATAATTGTTACCACGCTCAAAGAGCCCCTGTATAATCGCATACATGGCAGGCACTCCAACAAATGACCTGACTTCTTTATTGGACAGTGTCCGTATCAATTTTTTCAGTGAAAATTTTTCAACTAACTCAATTGGGATATTTTTTATCAGTGGCACAACAAGCGAAGAGGTAAGCCCAAACGCATGGAATAAGGGAAGCACCGCCACTGAAATCAGAGCATCCCCGGGCATCATCTGAGCCACTGCCTTTGCACTCTGGTAAATGCCATAATGGGTTAAAACTGCACCTGAAGCATACCCGTCAGTTGCGGAGGTAAATATGATTGCTGCAGCATCATTGTTTTCCTGCATATAATGGCTGTCATAAGCATCCTGGCTAAGTATTGAATCCATGGATGTATATGTACTGCTCTCATCGGTGGTAATAATAGTATGAATATTGCTGACAATACCATACTGTATCAGCCTGTCAGCCATAAAGCTTGTGGTAATGATACATGCAGGTTGCGTAACAGTACAATAATGCTGTAATTCAAATTGTCGTGCTAAAGGATTAACCAGAACAGGTATTGCATTGCACTGTAAAATGGCAAAGTAACTATATACAAAATATGGCGTATTTCCGGTTTGTATAATCACTGTGGATTTACTGTGCACCCCAAGCCGTCGCAGTGCATGTGCAATTTTATGTACATTACGTAAGGCGTCCTTATACAGCACAGGTACGCTGTTATAGTATAGCATTATTTCCTCAGGGTTTTTGTGTGCCTGTTCCTGAAAAAGTTCGTAGAGATTATACATAAACTGTTGTCCACACATGGTTCATTATTCCTTTAAGCGATAATTCATGCTATCATGCCTTATACTAAAAAGATAAGTAAATGTTTATATGAGGTCCAATGATTTTCTTGACTTGTGCTCATAAGTTTGTATACTGCAAAAGACTATAGTGTATAATCCCCTTCGAAGGCAGCGGGGTTGTACTTATTCAATAATTACACACGAGCATATATGATTGTCCTAACGTTTATTATTATTCTTCAAATATCACTGGCCATCCATGTCTATTATATTATAAGCTACATTTCAAAAAAACAGGATAAAGATTTCAAGGGCTTTCTTTTTACTTCAATGATTAATATTTTTTTAGGAATCTTTCTGTCAGTATTTATATTATTATTTCCACAGGATCTTAAGGAAATCAATTTAGAACGCATACTGTTTATTGAATCCGGAGTAATTTTTTTTGGCATGTTGTATGTAAAAACAAAAATAGCAATAAATATATATAAACGCACAAAAGATCCTCAGTACTTTCATTATTCATATTTTGGCAAAAAGGTACTGCATCCCAATGTGGTAAAAATGCCCGAACTTTTTACCTACTTTTTAACACTACCACTTACACTTGTTTGCGGCGCCTACTTTATAGTAAAATTGGGATGCGGTAAATAATATGTCAGTGCTTTGCATGCTGAATAATTGACAACACTAAAGAAGCAACATTAACAAGATCCTGTATCAGTACATATTCTTTTGTGGTATGTACCTGCCGCATTCCGGATGAAAGGTTTATTGCTTTCATGCCATGCGCATTGAATATATTGGTATCACTGCCTCCACCTGAAACCGCCAGTGCAGAGTTTATGCCAATACTTTTTAACGCTTGAGATGCAATTAAAACAATAGGATGATTTTCCCTGATAGCATATCCTTCATAATCCATAGTACTTTCAATCTTTATCTTTGCTTTATGTTTCCGTGCAATTACTTTTGCAGTCCTTTCAATTTCTCTTTTGACTGAAAGCACTCGTGCTTTTTGTTTTGACCGGGTTTCAAGAGTACATTCGGCTTCCTCTGCAACAATATTGGTTGCCCGTCCACCCTTTACTATTCCAACATTCACAGTTGTTTCACTATCAAGCCTTCCATGTGGAATAGCAGTAATAATTTCTGACAGTACCCGTATAGCACTTATCCCTTTTTCAGGTTCCATACCGGCATGTGCAGCCTTCCCCTTAATAAAAATTTTCATGCTAATATGATAGGGTGCTGCCACAATAATTTTACCTACCGGTCCATCGCTATCAAACACAAACGCATATTGAGCTTTAACCACCGACAGGTCAAATCCCTTTGCCCCAAACAATCCAACTTCCTCGGCGCATGTAAATAAAAACTCAATATGGCCATGTGGTAAAGCATGTTCTTTCAACAGTTCTATTGCTTCTAAAAAAGCTGCAATTGCCGATTTATCATCAGCCCCTAAGATGGTCTTCCCATCCGAAAATATCTTATTATCTTTTATAACTGGCTGAATGTTTTCGCATGGTGTTACCGTGTCCATGTGACAGGAAAAAAGAACAGGAATATAGCTTTCATCTCCGGTGACACGGATCAACACATTGTATGAATTGTTACAGGGGTACAATACACATTCAACACCTAATGCATCCGCTTTTTGTTTTATATAGTCTATAACCCCTTTTTCTTCCCATGAAGGGGAAGCAATCTTAGCAAGATCAATAAATGTTGAAACAAGCCTTTCCTGATTAACTAATGTCTTCATGGTATTCCTCATATATATTTTGCTGTTATTCTCTTTATCCTGATAGTGTACTCATTGATTAATTTATCACGCGCCGCATCGGTTATCCCTTCACTATAAACATGAACCGATGGCTGTAGAGCATCTGGCAAAATTACAATCCACCCGTCATCGTGGACAACTCTTACACCATCACGCAACTCCACATGACCATTTGCCGTGGAAGCTATCTCCCTCATAACCACAGCCTTAGCATCAACAGGGCATGGCAGCACTATGTGATACATATTGGTATCGGGCAATTCACGTCGAATTTGGGATAATTTCTTTTCTTCCCGAGCAACAAGTTCAAGCAAAAGTAAAAATGCAATCATTGAGTCATATTCATAAATGCTATGCGGATACACTGATTCAGAATTTTTAGAAAATATTGTAAACACATCTTCAAATACCTGTGTTTTAGACACCCGTTTCAGTATCACATTATTTTCTTCAGCAATTTTTTCCAGACGTGATGACGATATAACAGGGATACAGAGTTCTTTTATTGCCCTGTATTTTATAAATAATAATCCTAACAGCATTGTTATGTCATCCCCCTGTAAAATGTTGCCCTCTTCATCAACTACCGTTAGCTGTTCCCCATGTGGACCAACTATTACACCAATTTCATTATTCAATTTTACAAGATTTTTTATGCCATTTATAGAATCCCTGCTTTCATTTCGTATTTCTTCAGTGCTGTTGAACTCGCGGATCTGCCCCCTGAGAACAGTAGCTGTACATGAAAACGCAGCCAGAAGTGAAGGGAAAATATGTGTGGTAGTCCCATAAAAACAGTCAACTATTACATTAAATTGTTTTTGGGCTATTATCTCTTTATTGACAAAATTTGAAACAAACATGATATATGACTCAACATTATGAGTTGGATAATATAATCTGCCAACCTCAAAAGCACTGCTACGTGGATAATCGCCTCTGAAAAATATATTTTCTATTTTTCTTCTTTCCACATTGTTGAGCTCAAACCCTTGATTATTAAAAATTCTTATCAGGTTAAACTGTAAATCTGTATGGGGAGAAATCTGCACATAAATTCCAAGGTCAGCATTTTCATAAACCACAGAATATTTATTTATTGATATGCTTGCAATCTCCAGGTCGTATACTTCCACTCCCATTGACAAAAGCCCGGCTGTTAATGCACGTTTAATAAGCCGTGATGCCCGCGTGGTATCACGGCTGACAATAACTTTTTTATTCTTACCTAAGAAAGCACCAATGGCCGAACCCAATTTTGCAGCAAATTCAGGTGTAATCTTTATATTAAATGATCCATAGATGCCTTCAGTAGAAAACAAAATCTTTTTTTCGGTTTTACCCCATATAAGGTCAGAATTAAGCTGTGTACCATGGTCAATTATCTTTTCCGGCCATATCCGTATCCCCGAAGCGATCTTAGCATTATTGCCTATCTGACAATCATCACTGATTACCGCATCCTCATATATTGAGACAGTATCTTCAATAACATTGCGTTTGCCGATAATTGCTCCGCGTATTTCCGTCTTTGTACCAATAATGGTATTATGCAGCACCACGCTTCTTCGTACAGAGGCATTTTCATGGATTACCGTGTTATCGCCAATAACACTATATTCCGAAACCTCAGCACCCTTTTTGATTTTGACATAATTGCCCAGTACAACAGGACCAACCACTGTTGCTTCAGGATGTATTTCCACATCCTTTCCTGCCCATATATCTTCACCAATTTTTTTCCCTGGGAAGGTAATCTTTACCATACCATTGAGTAAATCTTGATGTACTTTCCGGTACGCCTCAAGATTGCCTATGTCACACCAGTAACCGTCAGAAATATATCCATAAATGGGAATATTATGCTTCTGTAACAGGGGGAAAAGGTCATACGAAAAATCAAATTTTTCATTGGCAGGGACAAACCGTTCCATGATCTCAGGTTCAATGATATAGAGCCCGGTATTAACGGTATCACTGAAAACCTCACCCCATGATGGCTTTTCAAGAAACCTCTCTATGGTGCCGTCATCGCGCGCAATGACAATACCATACTCTATAGGGTCAGGAACATGTGTCAGGGCGATAGTAACCGGGGATTTGTTTCTTTTATGGAAATCAATAATATCTTTTAAATTAAAATCATAGATCCCATCACCGCTTAATACCATCACTGTGTCATCATAATCTTTCAGAGCTAACTTAACGCCCCCTGCGGTTCCCAGAGGCAATTCCTCAATACTGTAATCTATTGAAACCTCCCAGAAAGTACCATCCCCAAAATAATTTACAACATTCTCAGGAAGATAGAACAAACTCATCGTTATATTTGTAATATCATATTGTTTCAGCAGATGTACTGAGTATTCAACAACAGGCCTGTTAAGTACCGGTATCATTGGTTTTGGCCTGTTACATGTCAAAGGCCTGAGCCGCGTTCCTTCGCCACCTGCCATTATAATAGCTTTCATATTGACTCCAGGTTTTGAATATAAATCCTGCAGATGATAATACTATCCTATGCATAAAGTTTCAGGTCAAGTGAAATATGCATATTACCAGAAACATGACAAACGAAATGATATTATGAATAATAAAAATTGTACAATATGCAAAGTAAAATAATTGAAAAAATATATCATTATTAGATAGTTGGATTAATTTTTTTAAAAGGCCCTTTTCCTTTATGCGGTAAATACCCTGAGAGGAAGAGCTATCTTTATGTCATTATAATAATTATTTTTATATCTTAGCAATTATAGGAGTTGATTATGAGTAACCCAATTAAAGAATCCACACTGGAACGCTGGATCCAGAATCAGATGAAGGTCTGGGAAGCAGAAAAAAAGGTTATTGAAAAAGAAGACCTGCCCCGACCCTTTATCACTATTTCCAGGCAATATGGATGTTTTGCAAACGATATTGCCCAGGCAATTGCTAAACGACTCAATGATGTACAGCGTACTGACAAATGGATTACCTATGACAAAAATTTGATTAACAAGATTGAGGAGCAGTATAACATTTCCGAAAAGATTGTGGAAACTATCGATACTAAAAAGCGTGAAGAAATGAACGAATTATGGCGGACCATGCTTTCTGGCCTGCCACCACAGGTAGCTGTTTTCCATAAGTTAGCAAATACTATCCGTTCACTTGCAATCCATGGCCATGCTATTCTGGTTGGAAGGGGATCAGTAATTATTACAAAAGGATTACGCTCTGGACTGCATCTGCGCTTTGTTGCTCCGCTGCCATATCGTATCCAGAAAGTTATGGAAATTCAAAAAATTAAAGACAGGCTTACGGCTGAAAAGCTTATTGAAGAAAAAGATAAGCAGCGCCATGAATTCATGACTCAGTATATCAAATTTGATGCTTACGACCCGGCATCATATGACCTTACTTTCAATATTGCCCAGTTCACACCTGACCAGATAGCTGCTGTGGTTATTGCTGCATTAAAGGCACGTATGCTTATATAATCGTTGAGCATAGGAAAAGCATAGAAAAAAAAAGGCGGTTTTAAAACCGCCTTTTTTTATTTCCTTTTACCTTTCAGTTCATATACTTCGCGCACGATGGGATTGCCATCTTTATCAAATGCAAGAATTGTTACATAATTAAAAAATACAAAATCTTTTCGGTATGGAGATACATGATACGAACGAACAACCAAGATGTCTCTTACTGGCAGGAAATAAAGTTTATTTGTTAAAGGATTAATCCCTGATTTTGTATTCTTTGGATACGCCTGAAATATTTTTTTTCCTTTGCTGTCAGTATATTCATAATTGGCTGTATCATCAGGATAGGGAACAAAATTTCGTATACGCTCCTTTTCAGGTATGGGCATCTCAAAGCTGGATTCGGTTTTTTCTTCTTTTTCAAAGGTTGCAATAATGTTTACATATATATCCATGGGATTGTCAGTTAAATTTTCAAACAGCACCTCAACCTCCAGGACATCTCCTTTCCCGGCTGTATCCACTCTCTTGTTAAAATAAACATCTTTTATTTTGACCTGATTGCTATATAAAGACTGGACAGGAATATCTATTTTCTGAGTAGTCTGTGCCAGTAATACAGATGCAAACAATACCATACTTATTGTAAAAAATTTTTTTTTCATATAAACCGCCCATCATTACAGTGTTTCTTATTATTTATCGGCCAATCTATTATCAAAATTTAGAAGAATACACCATTTAGGCATTAATACAATCAAGCAACTGGCGATGAATTACCCCATTGGTGGCGCATACTTCAGGGTACTCAGGATCAAAAGCCTCTCCATTATATTTCGTCACCATCCCCCCTGCTTCCTCGACAATACGTGCACCTGCTGCCATATCCCATGGATACAGCATGGGCTCCCAGTAACCATCAAACCTTCCACATGCCACATATGAAAGGTCAATGGCTGCAGATCCCATCCTCCGGATTCCCTGAACATTTGGCAAAACATTGTTAAATTGTTTCAGGTTGTTTACATCCGTCTCATCTTTTTTATAGGGAAAGCCAGTAGCAATAACTGAAATGCCAATATCCTGAGTCTGTGAAACATATATGCGTTTTGTATTGAGATAGGCACCGCCACCTTTCCACGCATAAAAACATTCATCGCGTAACGGCTCATAGACCACACCAACAACTGTTGAGGCTATCTCCCTGGAATATAATGCAATGGTAACACAAAAGTGCGGAATTTTGTGTGCAAAGTTATTGGTAGCATCTAACGGATCAACATACCACACATAGCTACTGTTGGATTTCTTTAAACTTCCTTCCTCTGCAACAATGTCGTGATCAGGAAATGTATTTTTAATGCTTTCTACAATTAATTTTTCAGATTCATAATCTATATTGGTTACTAAATTTGTCCTGCTTTTGTAATCAACCGTGACATCGTTGCTGTAATACCCTTCCAGTATTATTGATCCCGCCTGTTTACAAACATGGATAGCATATTCAGTGATTGCTTTATAATCCATACCTATAATTCAACTCCTGCTCCAAGTTTAAACGTAATTTCATGATGATCTTCTGAGGTATCAGCCAATTCAAAACCCAGTGACTGATACAGGAAAATATATGTATGAATATACTCCTCCACAACAGCAGTGAACACATGAGAAAGTGACCTGAATCCTGAAAAAGGATCACCTTTTGTCCATTTATCAGTGTTAATACCAAACCATCCCTGTCCATTGCCAAATTTTGCATATGGATCATCTATATTTATATTTCCAAAATACATTCGTTCTGTAAGGCTAAAATTGAACAAAAGCCTCTTCTGGCCGGTTAATTCATTATGCCTGTTAAGAACAACTCCTATACTAAAATCATATACACCAGCATAAACACATTTTGGTATTGTATGGTCAAAAAAGTAAAATTCATTAATAGTAAGCTTTGTATAATACCGTAAATATTTATCAAATATGTATGTATAAGTAAAATCAAAATAATCGGCATCAAAGGTTTGCCCACCTGATTTCTCACCATCTCGCATAATAAGCCGAGGATACAGGGCAATGTCAACCCTGGCCTTATCTTTAGTAAATCCAAATAACATCCCCATTTTATAATCATTACGATGTTTATTTTGGCCAAAAATATCTCCGCTACGGTGATGATTGCCAAGAACACCAAAGCCTAAATAGTAACCCCCTGCATTAAACATGCCTTCTACTTTTTCCATCCATGCATTGGCATCCGGCATTAATGCTCCATAGTACGGATTGCCGGTTGTTATGCGCGCTTCCCATCCATCAAATGGCCCGGCATCAATAAAAAGTAGATTTGGCATATTGGGGCCAATGCCATTATCGCTGACAACCTCAAATCCTCTGCTGTCCAGGAAATATCCTGTCCTGGACATGCCTTCAATGGTAGCTAAAAGTATTCGTTTCTTTTCTTGTGGTTTTTCTTCTTCCGCTACCTCTTCTTTAATAACCTTCTTTTCTTCTTTTTCAGCTTCTTCCATCTGGGCTTTTGCCTGTGCAATGAGCTTTTGTTTATAGGCATCAGGAAGCCATTTAATAACCTCCTGATTTTTAGGATCCAGTTTCAAAACATGCTCACCTGTTGCAACAGCCTTATCAAACAGACCCGACTTATAATATAAATAGCCAAGCCTCTCCAGTGATGGTATTTGTATTGGATTGCGCCGTACCGCCTCTTCATATGCAGGGATTGCCTTATCAATTTCTCCTTTGAGCTCATAAACATATCCCATATTATGCAATGTCCTGGCCGAGCGGACATTATATAACTTAATTGATTCGTCCAGTTTCTGCAATGATTCATCAAATTTCTGCTTCCTGCCCAGTTCAACCCCTTCTCTTGTTAATTCTTCAGGGTCCTGAGCATACAGAGCTGTCACGCAGATGCTAAATATCACAGTAATTATTTTTTTGTACATAAACCTTTCCTTACTATACCTGATTATAACAAGTAACAGTACTATATACTATTGAAAAATGCCCCAGAAATGCAACTAAAAATTACATTTAAGTTTTAATCTAAAAAAGCCAATAATTATAACAGCAAAATTGTTGCAGTATTTGACATGTATTGCTAATGCGGCATAATATAGGGGGATTCCATGAAAAAGACCATTATGGTAATTGGCGGAGGCCTTTTACAGGTACCTGTTATACAGACAGCTCAAAAAATGGGATTGCGGGTGATAGTTACTGATTATAACCCCAATGCACTGGGAATGAAGTATGCCGATATTCCCATTGTCATGAGTACCCGCGATATTGAAGGTTCAGTCCGCGTTGCAAAAAAACAAAATGAGATTACCCCTATATCAGGCGTACTTACTGTTGGTACTGATGCTTCAGCCACTGTAGCTGCTGTGGCAAATGCACTTAACCTTCCCGGTATAAAGTTTGAGGATGCCATTGCTGCAACCAATAAAATAAAAATGCGCACGCGGTTTTTTGAGCACGGTGTACCCTCACCCCATTTCTTCCCTGTATGGTCGCTTTCTGATGCAAAGAAGGCATGCAGAGTGCTGGGATTTCCTGTTGTCATAAAACCTTCGGATAATATGGGTGCCCGCGGTGTGGTACGCATTGATAATAAAAACCAGATAGCTGATGCATTTGCGTTTGCCAAAAGTGCCTCACCCAGTGGCGAATTGATAATAGAAGAATTTATGCAAGGCCATGAATTATCCATAGATGCTGTTGTATGTAATGGGGAAGTGACATTTACCGGCATTGCCGACCGCATCATAGAATACCCTCCTCACTTTGTTGAAACAGGCCATACCATGCCGTCACAGTTGCCAAAAGAAATTCAAGATAGTGCCTGTGAGGTCATGAAAGCAGGAATCAAAGCCCTGGGGATTCATTCAGGCTGTGCCAAAGGGGATATTAAAATAACAAAGGATGGCCCAAAGATTGGCGAACTGGCTGCGCGGCTTTCCGGCGGTTTTATGTCCGCTTATACATACCCGCTTTCAACGGGCGTTAATTTAATGCGTGCTGCCATCGAGGTAGCATTGGGACAGGAACCCGGCAATCTTGAACCACTGTATAACAGGGTTTCTATTGAACGTGCAATCATCACAAGGCCTGGAATAGTAAAAAAAATATCTGGTGTTGAAGAAGCTTTAAAAATACCCAGCATTGCTGAAATATTTATTAATGTAAAACCTGGCGATAAAGTAAAAAAACCAACATCCAACGTTGAAAAAGCAGGCCACATTATTGCTGTTGCTGACACCCTAAAAGAAGCGGAAGAAGCCGTTCGTAAATGCAAAGAAATGATACATATAGAAATATGTGATGAATCAGAACTTACCATGGACACCATTAATATTTCTGCACGCGAGAGGCTTCGCAAAGTATGCTATGTATGCAAACAGTGCAATGGCAGGGACTGTGCAAGCGGGGTTCCCGGCATGGGCGGGGCCGGCAGTGGCGCTTCATTCAGGCGAAATAGTGAAGCACTCCTTAATTATAAAATCAATACCCGTGTCATACACGATGTAACCAATCCCGATACATTAACATCACTGTTTGGCATCAACCTGTCTTTTCCGGTTATGGCAGCACCCATTACCGGAGCTGTTACCAATTTAGGCGGAGCTATAGATGAATTGGATTACAACATTGCCGTTGTCAAGGGTTGTATGGATGCAGGTACCATTGCATTCCTGGGGGATGGCGCAGATCCCGAAAAATATAAAATTGCTCTGGAAGCTTTAGCTCACTTTGGCGGTATGGGCATACCCATATTCAAACCCAGAGCAAATAACGATGAAATAATAAAACGGATTAACGCCGCAGAAAAAGCAGGAGCAGTTGCTGTTGGCATGGATATTGATGCCATAGTATTCAAGACTATGGAATTAAAACATCAGGCAGTAAAGCCAAAAAGCTTAAGCGAGCTTAAAAGCATAATATCATCCACGCACCTGCCATTTATACTCAAAGGCATTATGAATCCACGCGATGCTGCAATGGCTGTTGAAGCTGGTGCACACGCTCTGGTTGTTTCCAATCATGGCGGCAGGGTGCTTGATGAGATGGTGGGAACCATGGATGTACTTGAAGATATTGTACGCGAGGTTCGCGGGCATATCCATATATTAATTGACGGGGGTTTCAGAACCGGTGTTGACATTTTAAAAGCATTAGCATTGGGTGCTGAATATGTGCTTATTGGCAGGCCTGTTGCCATTGCTGCCGTGGGGATGGGTTCTGAAGCTGTTGCATATTATCTTAAAACATTACAGGCCGAGTTTAAAAAAGCCATGATACTGACAGGCTGTGCATCACTGGAAGATATCACAGGTGATATCGTTCGCAAAATACATCACAACTCATATCAGCCATTGGATGTGCGATAGTATATTGTACACGAAATGCTTTCGTGTCACTACCCGGGGATGAAGAAGGGATACTGAGTTTTATTGCCTTATATTGAAAAGTATTTTTGTTAAATACAACACCATTGTAGGGTTCCTTGAAAAAGATAAATTTTTAATAATAATTCACCTCATGTATCATAGATAATGCTTCCAAAAAAATTCCTTGATTATTAGTCACAGTATTCCTACTGTGTTAATCATTAAAAACAAAGGGAAGTAAATGAATACATTATCAAAATGGTATATTGCAATAGCTATTGTAGCGGTAACTATCGCCACTTATGCACTTCAGTTTACTGACATTCATGGCAGGTGGCAGTTACTCTATCGTGGTAATTACGGATATGAATTCAGATTTTATAAAAATTACCAGGCTGTGTGTATTATCTACATGCAGACCAATGCTGTGGTTTTCAAAGGTGTATATACATTTGACAATCCGCAAACCATTCGCATTAACATTAATCAGATGAAAAATACCGACAGTTGCTGTAATGTCAATACCACCACTGGCTTTGCTCAGGTAAAATCTTCGCACTTCCTTTTTAATGCTGAATTAATAACCAAAAACCACAAAAAAATGCTTGAACTAAAACCGCTGTCCATTGTCATTGATGGAATTAATTCTGAAGGATATTTTGAACCGGTCATTGTATTGCAGCGCATGTAACTGCCATGAGCTATCGCACCATTACCATTCCGTATAACGAGCCCATTAATGCAGCTGTGTACCCCTGTGATCATAGTGTGGGTACCATTGTGTACAGTCACGGGCTTTTTTCTTCCAAAGATGCCTATAAGATACGCAAGATAGCACCAGCTCTTCATAACAGCGGCTATACGGTAATCAGTTTCAGTTACGGGTACACCCGTCACTATACTACCGGTACACCTCTTAACATTGCGCTGCCTCAGTGTGCTTCCGAACTCAATGCAGTGCTGGAATACGCTGCAAATACCTACAACCATAACCTGCATATTATTGGATCAAGCATGGGGGGTGCTGTAGCGCTGTACTATGCGGCAACCGTGCCATACATTTTTTCTATAAAAAGTATGAGCCTTATAGCTACACCAGTGCATCTTCGTCATGTAGTCAGAGCTTTATCACCGCATGGCATCTCAGGTACCTCTGTCATTGTTGGCGAATACATAATTGATGCACAATCCCTGCAACAGTTAAGTAGCATTGAACTGGTGAAACTTATCCCCCGCGTTGACATCCCCGTGTGTATCATTCATGGAAACAATGACGATGTGGTTCCCGTAACCCATGCGCATGATATTCAGAAGAATTTGTGCGTACCACATACCATGCATATCATCCCCAATGGCGACCATACGCTAACCTCACAAAACCATGTTGATGCTATCCTGGAATATATCCTGTCGTGGTTGAAGTTGCATCCGTAAAATGTGTTCATAAATATTTTCATCCATCAGGCGAACATATTGCCGGCAAAAATTTTAATTACCTGCACCATGTATTGAGCGTATGGTACGCTACCCCAAACCGCTATAAACCATGGTACATCCGACATTGGAGAATATACTAGAGGTATAGTCTTTATGGAATACCAACAGGAATCCTTGATAACTATAATAAACGCTGGCAATAAATAAGTCATTTGAGCTGGGAATACTTATTTTTATGTGTGGTAGGTTTATGCAGTAAAATACCCTTGACCCCGCTAATAGTTTGTAAATAGTATTATTTGTAAAATCATCTATTTGGAATATTATTTTTTCAATTTTTATTGACAGTTATCCTGTGCCTGCTACATTTATGAATATACATTAACTTTTTTGCAAAGGAGATTACCTATGCCACTCAAAACCCCTGCCGAATATATTGAAAGCATCAGAGCATTACAGCGAACCGTATATCTTTTTGGCCAAAAGGTGGAAAACACCGTTGATAACCCCATCATTAAGCCATCGCTTAATGCGGTTGCCATGACGTATGCCCTTGCCCAGAAAGACGAATACAAGGATATCATGACCGCCACATCGCATATCACCGGAAATGTCATAAACCGTTTTACCCATATTCATCAAAGTATTGATGATCTGGTGAAAAAAAGCAAGATGGGACGTTTGCTTGGTTCAAAAACAGGATGCTGCTTTCAGCGCTGTGTAGGGATGGATGCGCTTAATGCACTGTCAATGACAACATACGCAACAGACCAGAAATATGGCACACAGTATTATCATCGCTTTTTAAAGTACCTGCAGTATGTGCAGGATAATGACCTGGTATGTGATGGTGCAATGACCGATCCCAAAGGTGACCGTTCACTGCCACCGCATAAACAGGAAGATCCTGATTTGTACCTGCATGTTGTTAGGGAAACCAACGATGGCATTATTGTGCGTGGTGCAAAGGCTCATCAGACCGGTGCCCTTAATTCACATGAGATTATTGTCATGCCAACTATCGCCATGCGTCCTGAAGATAAGGACTATGCAGTTACTTTTGCTGTTCCATCCGATACTGAAGGCATTATCTACATTTATGGCAGGCAATCATGCGATACACGCAAACTTGAAAAGTACACCATTGATCAGGGGAATGCCCTGTTTGGCGGCCATGAAGCGTTGATAGTGTTTGATGATGTGTTTGTGCCATGGGACAGAGTCTTTATGTACAAAGAACATGAATTTGCAGGCCACCTGGTTGAACGCTTTGCCGCATACCATCGCCAGAGTTATGCCTGTAAGGTTGGCGTGGGAGATGTGCTGATTGGTGCAACACAGACAATAGCTGAATACAACGGCATTGACAGAGCATCGCATGTTAAGGATAAGATCATTGAGATGATACACCTGAATGAAACCCTGTATTGCGGAAGTATTGCCTGTGCTTCAGAGGGCAGGCGTGAAGAACCCGGTACCTATATGGTAAATACTCTGCTTGCCAATGTACACAAGCAAAATGTTACGCGCTTTCCGTATGAGATTGCACGCTTAGCACAGGACATAGCCGGTGGTGCACTGGTAACACTGCCCTCAGCTGATGACCTTAATCATCCGGAAGCAGGCAAATGGATAAAAAAATATTTTAAAGCAAAAAGCGATATTCCTGCCGAACACCGCATCCGTATACTGCGTTTAGTAGAAAATATCACAATGGGCACAGCCGCCGTTGGCTATTTAACCGAATCCATGCATGGTGCAGGATCCCCACAGGCACAGCGCATCATGATAGCTCGTGAATCCAATGTGAAGGAAAAACAAACCTTAGCAAAACGCCTTGCACAGATAATTAAAAACGAAGACTGATAGATTAATGCCCGCATGTAATAGCGGGCATTTTAATTATTCATTTATGTTAATCCCTTTCATGAGGGTTTTAAAGTCCTGTATCATCTTTTCTTCTTCCACTTTTCCGGCTCTACCTAAAAACAGCGTGTACAGCTTCTTAACTTTTTCAGGTTTTTCCTGAATTGTCTTAACCACGGCAGCTATTTTTGTGGAGTTATCGCTTGTAAATGGCTTCATGGTATAAGGATGATCAGCATTGACAATGCTTTCCCAGTAATTAATATAATCTTTTGGCAACCTGGTATCGGGTGCTACCCAGTTTACCAGTACAAAATAATTATCTTTCTGATATTCACTCAGCTGGACACGGCGTATTACCCACTCTGTGTCAGCGGCTTGCTTTATGTATCCAAAATTAATACCCATGCGAACATCATCATTAATTGCAATAACATCATTTGTTGCAGAAATAGAAAATGTACCTGTACCAAACTGGAAGCCTCTTTGCACTGAATAATCAAACCTGACGGCGTTTAAAGCTTTTGGCAGTAATTTATTACCAGTTAAAAACTCTTTCCAGTCTTTCAATTTTCCATAGTATGATAGTTGTACATAATCAAGAAGTTTCAGTGCATCATATTTCCAGAATTCAATTTCGGTTGTTTCACATACAAAGACTACAGCCGACATACCTTCGGGCGTTGGCGTTGCACAGCTTATAACAGCCTCGTCAGAATATTCCAGTATCCATGTACACAGCCGCCATTTACGGCCATATTTATCCGTATGGTATTCAACTGTCAGTGGATTGCCCAGCGATAGTATCCGTGTTTTAACATCGCCAAAATCGCGGGTTATACTTTGCCCTTCAAGCACCAGTTTCATCCCCACTGTAGGGTCATTCAGCATATCCTGCAGGCTTACATCATCAGGGCGCGAAATATCAATAAAGAGCAAACGCTTATCAGGATTAGCCATGCGAATGACGCCATTGCCATGTATCTTTGTTTCCTTATATTCAATATTGGAGATAGTCCATTTATTGTTATCCTTGCTTAAATAATTCACCTGTAAAGAGTAACTATCGGTAAAATCAAAAAGCGGGATAAGCGATTCCTCGCCCTCAGGGAACATTCTTCTGCCCTGGCCTTTCAGAAGTTCATCCATTGTTGTTACATAGAATTTTTTAAAACGTTCATTGAATAATTTTTTAATTTCTTTATACCCTTTTGGGAGCGATAGTTCATCATCAAAATTTTTAACCATTGTCTTTTCCGGAAGCAATGTAAAGCCAAAGTTCATTCGCACGTGGAAAATACCACGATTTCCTGTTTTCATAACTTCAGCCACCGGCAGTGAATAGGCAATATTATCTTTGCGCTGTATTACAACCCCAATGACGTTGGCAGCACCATCAATAAGAGGTCCGCCACTGTTCCCAAAATTGACATCAGATGAGCTTTTCAATAAATTAAATTTTCCATCTTCCGGTTCAGGATATGTACCAATAAGCTCGCCCTGGCGCACTACGATGCCCTCACCATACGCATTGCCCACCGCATATACGGTATCGCCAATGTTAAAATTTTCTTTTAGTTTTAAAAATTTTGCAAATGTCCTGTTTTTAACCGTAAAGCGTATAAAATCCCTGTGACTGTCAAACGCCACAATTTTATCAATTTCATATACATTTCCCTGTGAATCACGGATATAAAAATCTTTGTAAATGAGTGAATCAGTCTTCAAATCAAGCACATGAAAAGCAGTCAAAAGCTCAGTTGGTGAGATAGCAAATGCAGTCCCGATTGAGTAGTATTTATCAACCCTGATATTATACGGTATCAGATGCCATGGGAGCTCTTTTTCATATGTCAGGGTATCCTTTTCCGGCTTGTTTACAACAACCTCAAAGCATGATTCATTGACAAGATTTTTAAGGTCTTTGGATAAGGATTTTGTCTGAGTGGTATTTGCCCCGGTAGCACATGCCACAAATCCTGTTAATAGTAGTATACACAGTTTTTTCATTGGTACCTCTATGTTCTTTTTGCAGAGTTTATAAAATCAGACTTTATTTCATCATGGTTACTATGCTGGTTGTCAAGTTAAATTGCAATAATATTTACATTTTTATTCACACGTTGTTCATCTCTACAACATTGCAGATTGTTACCATTAAAGGCTTGACTGATACATTGCATACATATACTTTTGTATTAATAATTTGTATAGCCGGATACTTATATGCCAAAAGAAAATAAACAAAAGCCAATTGCCCTCATCCTTGCTGGTTTTGACAAGCCCGACCGTAAAACCATCATAAAGCGTAAAAAGCAACTGATTCAAGCCTATGATGGCGATGTGATTTTTATTGGAAAAAATAAATTTTTGCAAACTCTTGCAGGCAAGCCTGTTATTCAATATGTGCTGGATGCAGTATACCATGCTGAAAAACATGGCAAACCGCTGTATGATAAAATTTATGTCTATAATGACATACAAAATTTTACCGATACCATTGATACCAAAAAATACAAAAACCTTACCGTGTTGCAGATGAAACAATCAGTGGGCGGGCATTTAAAAGATTTTTATTATAACTATATTGGCTATGGCCAGCGGCTTGATATTTTCTTTGGTGACACACCGCGCATTACCGCACAGGATGTTGAGTGGATTAACCGTGAATATGATGCTATTTTAGAAAATACAAAAGATTACAGGGGGGCGACAGTTCATTTAATTTACAGCATTGTGGAATATCAAGACATTGCAGCCGATTCATGGCTTCCTCATCGCCTCAAAATGATTAAGCGCAGTGAACACAAAGGCAGGCATAAATACTTTGTAGGTTTTGATACATTTGAAGCAAGAATTGGAAATTCTGCTGCTATCATAAAACATCCCTCACTTGACCCAATAGTTGAATACCTGATAATTGACTTTTTTTATAGTTTACGTAAGGCACTATCGCCCAACATTTTTTCTAAAATTATATATTACCTATGGAAAACAAAAAATTTTGATGTCATACGACAGGTAAAACAGCGATGTCTGGAAGAAGAGAAATTTTACCGCGCTGTCATTGATGTTATTGAACGTGTATACAAACTTGATTTATCACACTTTGGCGGATATATCTATCATATAAAGAAAAATGCAGCACATTGGGAAAACGATATTGATAGCCCACGCGATTTAAAGGCATTTAGCCTGCATATGGTAAAGTAGTTGTTTTTGATGGACATTGTTTTTTCAATGAGTTTTCATTTTTAGATGAAATCATTAACGATATCATAAAACGCGAAGAAGCATCATGGAAGAATATTCAATAAATAGCTTTATTACAACCATTATTGATATTCTTTATTCATGCAATATCAACCATTACCGGCGGTATAGCGGTTGGTATATGGGGTCATGTCCGGGCAACAGAAGACTTTGCTATCATTGCCGTCATTAACGATTACGATGCATTGACGTGCCATCTTCAGGAAAAATATACGGTAATACCTCATAAAGAAATACTGCTTCATAATTCATTAACACCTCTAAAACGATTTACTTTTATACACAACAGGACGCATTTCTTATTTAATATTATCCCGGCGCAATCAACTTTTTTTACAACCCATACTCCATAACAGCAAACACATGTTTTTTACAATGTTACTATTAATGTGATTGATCCTGCAGATCTCATTATTTTAAAACTGGCTTCAGGCAGATATCAGGATATTGCTGATGCACAGGCTCTTTTATCCGGATCTTTCCCTGTTGACAGGGAATATAGTATAAAACAACTCGTCACATTACAGGTAACTATCGCCCCGGATATCAAAAAGATTATTTTGCAATAACCACCTTCTGGAAGGAATTCAATATCGTTTTACCATCACTCACTCTTTTTGCGCGTATATGAATATAGTACAATCCAACGCCAAGTTTATTATTGGCCTTATTGGTTCCGCTCCAGCCGCCTTCTTTGATGTTTTGTCCGCCCTTTCTGAACGCGTTTTCCAAAAGTTTTACCACAGGCCTGCCCTTTATATCATAAACCGTTATGGTAACATACGCATCATCGGTGAGATAGTATGCCGGATAACACGTTGGATTTTTGCTGGTAATGACATTGTTCAAAATGCGCGTGGGCCATGGGGTAAATTGTGGCTGAATGGATACAGTAAACGTATATTCACTATCATTGGGGTCCCCGGGAGGTGATTCGCTGGATGCATCACTATCGTTATATGTATAAACTCCTGATTTAATTGTTTCAACAAGAAATCTTATATCATTACCAAGTGTAATTAATGGAATAGAAGAATTGGCATCTGGTATATAACCTACCCAGGTATTAGGTGACACTCGTGATGTAGTAATCCTATAATAATCCACACCTTCAGTTAACGTGGGATCAATCACTCCACCTACAATCAAATCACTTCCAACCCCAATATCACCCAAAGCTGCAATAACATTTACAGTATCCGGTAAATCGGCAGCCGTAACGATTTTTATATTCATGCGTATAGCTGTTTTACGTAAAGGCCTGTTTGCTGCTGGTGTGCCAAAGCTGGCTTGATCCCAGGTGGTAATCCCATCAGTTATTGATACTTCTACACTGGTTGCAGTTGTTGAAATGGTATCACTAATTTGATTTGCCAGAGCAACTTCATTGCCAAACACATCAACTGCTGAAATCCGTACGTCATAGTTTGTTAATGGGGTAAGACCTGTAATGGTAGCCTGTGTTGTTGCTGCATTGCCCAGTGCTGCTATAATTGTTCTATCAAGCATAAACCATGTTCCAGCAGGACTTTCACGATAATAAATTCTGTAACTGTCAAAATCACCATCAATCGTTGTAATGTTTAACGCCACCCAGTTTATTGTGATTGTTGTAGCTGTTTGCGAATGTCCGTTATAGGTGGTAAATGACGGTGTATTGGCTCCCGGTGGATCAGCATTGTCCCAGTATACTGTACGTGTTGCCACCTGCGGTATACGTCCTGCAACATTTTGCTCATCATCATATGCGCCGCCACTTATGTTTATAACCTGATAGGTTATTGTATCGGTTGCTTGGGCAGCTACAGTTGGATACGTTATATTTGCTACAGCATCTGGCTGGCCATTGGGGATCAAAACATCAATAGTGTTGCCTTCACTATCCTGTATCCTTACTGTAGTATTACCAACGACTGAAGTGCCTGCATTCTGTAATTGTGCGGTAACCCTGACCTGTGTCCCAGGCACATTTACACTGCGCCAGAAGTTAGGCAAGGAATTCCTGCCGCCTCCATTAATTATTTCAATATTGGTGATTTCAACCACATCACAGTTAATGGTCAGTGAATTTATTGAAACATCAGGGCCTCCGGCCGTGCTGCAGGTTATCCTCACTGTCCATGAATGATTGCCGAGCTGGCTGTACGGTGAAATTGTATCAAGACTGTAAAAATATTCTAATGGTACTGCCAACAGCAGCCCATCTGTTTCATCACCATCATTGGCAACTGTATCTATTCCATTACGACGTAATTGGGCATTTGTAATTTCACCTGCACCGGCGTCAGCAATAAGATGAACCGCATCACTAGCGGCAGCTCCCGGTACATTATATATGATAGTTCCTGTAACATTAAATGCACTGTGCCATGGGTTTATATACCCATCAGAAGCAACTCCATCTTGCGCAAAATTCAATATCATAATAGACGCGCACACACCATACGAAACAGATTTTATATCGGTTACTGTATTGTTTGCAGGAACTGTTGTAGTAGCTGATGCTGAAATATTTCTATTTAATGCCCACGCAGATTCTTCTGTATCCCACTGCATAGTAATAGTAAATGTAACAGTAAAATTATTCCAGGTACCGGCAATGGATGAAGCGCACCCAATATTTCCAGATACTATTGTTAAGGTATGATTACCAGCACCAGTGCCAGTAATATTAGTGACTCTGAGCTGAATATTGGTTGAATTAGGTATTGTTAACACAACTTCCTGTACCTGATTCCACGCTGTCAGATCTGGATCAACTACCTGTACGGTAAATATATATTGTTTGGCTGCCAGATAGTAGCCATTACCCATTGATAACATAGTTGGGGCAGCGGGTGTTAATACAACCGAAGTGATGGTAGCATGTGCATAGCCCACAAATGAAAGTATAATATAAGATGTTATGCTAAATATATGTTTATTCATGACACAATATAAAAATTAATTTGCACTTTTACAAATATTACCATATATTAAACAAAAAGGTCAATATTTTTATTATTTTTATATTTAACGGCCTAAAGTAAGGCGATAGTTCATGAAAACAAAACATGTAGCAGGAGCAGCATTATTAGCTATTGTAGTGTTATTTATACAATGCACAGGTGAAGCCCCCACAGTACAGCCAAATACTGAGCAAAGCGGAACTGGTGGCACCGGTATAGGTACAGCAGCACCTGATCTCCTAAATACATATCCATCTAATACTGATATCGACATACCAGTTGATACTAACATTGTTCTCATCTTTTCTGAACCAGTTGACATAAGTACGATAGTTCCTGCCAATGTTACCATATCAGGGGGGGTAACCTACAGTGCTATAGCTTCATCCGATGGCAGGGTTGTTATTTTAACAATTACTTCCGGCAACCTGTCACCATCAACTCTTTATACCGTTGATATAGGAACAGGAGTGCTTGACCAGGATACGCCTCAGCGAAATCTTATCACCAATTATAGTATATCATTTACCACTTCTGCTGATACATCTTCGTTTGAGCACCCTCGTGTTATACCAGCATCACGTTACCCTGCACCTGGTACTACCAATGTCAGTATAAACCAGAGTTTTGTTGACGTCACTTTTACCAAGCCGGTTAATCCGGCAACAGTTGTTGAAAACACAAGTTTTGATATAACACCAGGCTCTGCAACAGGTGTCAGCACTACTGATAACCAGACATTCAGATTGCAATTATCAACCCCATTAGCATATGGTACTGTATATACTATTGCATTAACAGCTGCTATTCTGGATTCATTTACCAATCCCCTTGTCCTTGATGGTAATCATACATGGACATTTACTACCGAATCAGCCCCTGCAACGGGCGCTCTTACCATAAGTAACGTATGGGTTACGGATATCGCTGATATCTCCGCAACCATTCATTGGACAACAAGTATTCCACAACCTGAAATTAATGTTGAGTATGGACTCACATCAGACTGGGGATCAACTGAACCAGAACCAGCAGGTACTCGCACTGTACATCAGGTAACCGTTACAGGTTTAACACAAGCTACAAAATACTATTTCAGGATTCAGTATCCAGGACCAATAACAGCTACTGGAAGTTTTATCACTGCAGATAATGCTTTAACATCTGATGATGACCCTGTAACCTATACGGCGACAGGCGATAAGTCACTGGTAACTATCGCACAAAATCAGATTTTAAATACTCAGGATGGATCATCATTCATTGCATGGAAAGACCCTGATAGTTCCATATATGCTTCATATATTGACAATGATGCTGTACCAACAAAACTCTGGGGTTTTGATGGCACTGCAGTGGATTCCAACAACAGAACGGTACTGGGATTATTCCCTGACTTTATGGACTACTGTTTTGTGACATTGGGTGATGGTACAAATATTTATTTAAAGCGTATATATAATAACGCTGGTGCGCTTTCATTTGATAGTACTTTTGGCGCAAATGCTGCTGCAACAGGTTTATCTATTTCTACCGGCACCAACCCTGCCGTAACCATGCTGTGGGGCAATCAGACAGCAAATAACGTGAGTTCAGGTTTTGTAACAAAAGTTATACCTGCCGGTGCTGGGCCAAATACAACAGAGATGAACATACCATGGGGAAATTATTTCTTTGATTACGATGTTGATTTACGTGTGGCCGACACAGGTAACCATGTAATCGATGGCTCATACAATCACACTACAATTAACATAGCAGGACAAAATTACCGTCATGTAATAGGAACTGCTGCAGGTATTGTTACTTCAACTGAAAACTACTTGGTTGCCGACCACACCACCACTACAAGTTTTACCGCCACCGATCATGTTGTCAATACTGCTACAGCTGGGACACAAACACAAACAATATATACTAATTCAGGGGTAAACGTCTATTCTGAACATGGATATACACCACCTGTATGGGTAGGTAGCAATGATCTCATCACAAATTCAACGAATTGGGGTATTGTTAATAGTATTTCAAATATTGTGCCTGGAGGTTTAACTGCATTGCCTTCAGGAACTGCTGATGGTACAGCCCCTTTTAAACTTATTGATAGTACAGCATCTTGGATAACTTTAAATCCCGTTTATAGGTATGCACTTGTTCAAAACACCACTAATTCAAATTACACCTATGTATCAAATGTTGATTCTGGAACTCAATTGAGCATCAATGATGATATTTTTATTTCAGGCAATGGATACTCAATATGGAATGGCGAATATTGTTATACACATCTTACAGCCTCCTCATTTGTGAATATAAATGTATCACCAGCCAATATTATTTTAAATACTGAATCAGTTTCTATTTATAACTACATCACTGGTGGAACTGCGGATACACCTCGTACAAACCCACTATATGATGATGGCGTTGATTTATCCGCTGTAGCTCTAAATGATGTTGTGGTTAACCTTACCACAAATAATTACTCAAGTGTTAATAATGTTACCTTCAGTTCATCGGGCGCATTGGGTCTTGTAGGAAATATCATGTCCGATAATCAAGTTTATTGGATATTGAGATTTTTAAATCCTGCTGAGCCTATTCTTGTTTTGGGTCAGGCTACATCCACATCAGCCAATCAGCTAATCTCCACTTCAAAATCAGCAGGCTTTTCAGGCCTTGTTGAAAAAGGGGATCTTGTATATAATATCACTGACAACCTGTATGCAGTGGTAACCAGTGTTGATGACAATAATACAATTACATTAAATAAAGATATAGTAACAATAAGCGATTATTTTATTGTATTTGCAAGTAACGAACCTCTCATTGAATCGGGCACTGTTACTATAGCAGGCAATCCATTTACCGATGCCAATGCCAATTTTACTTCGGCAAACGTTGGTGACATTGTTCACAATCTTACAGCCGGCACAAGCGCCTATATTACTGCGGTAAACTCCGATACACAGCTCACATTGAATAATAACATAATGACAGCTGCTGGTCACCGTTACGTCATTATTCAGCCACGAGTGCTTGTTGCCTACGAACGTGCAGGAGATATTTATGGTAAGGTTATACGATTACGGGATGGGTCAATATATGTTAATGAATTCACCATTTGCGGTGCAGCAGATAATCAGGCCAATGTTCAGCTTATAACATCCGGTTATACTAGCACTTATACCGGAGCTATTGCCCTTTACCGCAGTGGTGCTGGACCAACATATACCTATTACGCAAAGCGCATAGATGGGGCAGGCGTGCTGAATGTTGCTGATGATGCTGCTAATGGTGGGCTTGGTGTGCAGGTCACGCCAACCAATACCACATTGATTGAAACACTTTCTGATGATAATGGTGGTATGTTTGTTTTGTATAAGGTTTCAAATGATATATATGTACGCAGAATAACATCGACTATGACCATTTCATGGACAAATACAATAAATGGCGTTGTTGATGCAGCAATGTGTAGATCCGCAAACGGTGTAATAATTACCTACAACAAGACTACCAATTCCAGCCAGATTTATGCTCAACGTTATACAGGAGCAGGTGCCGTAGCTTTTGGCGAAACAACTATAGTTGCTCTGACACCGTATGCATACTCATCCAATCTGACTATTGTGCCGGATGATAATGACGGTGCTCTTATAAGCTGGATTGATGAACGATACCTGCCTCAACTGGGCTATGTGGTAATGGCTCAAGCTATTAACTCATCTGGGAACCCGCAATGGGACGCAGATCCTTCGGGAACAGGAACCGACTATGATGGCATACTCATTGGTATAACCAATATCTGGTACAAACCATACTTGGGACTACAAGCAGGGTTCTTCAATGACGGTGCTTCTCCTTATGGTGGTGTATTCCTCTGGTACGACAGGCGCAATAACAGGCAGGATATTTATTATGATGTGAAGCAAAATCCGTAATCATTAATGTAGCATTTGGTAGGTAATATTCTTCCCCGGCCGTCATCTTTATAATGGCTCTGACACCATACCCTTCAATAGCTGCTCTGACACCAAAAAAAACTTAATCCTTTCATCCGGATCTTATTTATGGCTCTGTCACCATGATTCTATCGTAAATATCAAACAACCACCTTCACACTATGGCTCTGTCACCGTTTAATATGCTCTGACCCTATCAACTATCAATGCAATAAATGCGTGCTCTGACACCACAGTATGAGCAATGCCGCAGAACTGTACCAAATCATTGCTCTGACACTATTTTTTTTTAATTTTTTTACATATTTTTTTAAAATTTCTCAACCTAAAGCGTTTTATATATATAAATGAATACAATGTTTTAGGAGGGAAAATATGCGAAAACCACGATTTATTGCAGAAAACATTACATATCATGTTACATCACGGTTTATTGAATGCAGGAATGCTATTGAAGATGATTATCTTAAAGCAATATTTGAGTATTGTATTTCATTGGCACTTGCAAAATACAAATTTGAACTCATTAACTACCAGATTATGGATAATCACATACATTTATTAATTAGAACTGTACCAGGTGGTGCTTCTATATCACGTATAGTGCAATACATTAAATCTCGTTTTGCGTATCGATACAATAAACTCCATAAACGCACTGGCCCTGTATGGAATGAGCGATTCAAAGATTCAATAGTAGAATTTGCTGACAACCCACGTATGTATCTGTTAAATCTTATCTGGTATTTTGCCAATAACCCCGTTAGAGCTGGCAAAGTGCAATCGCCATTAGACAGCTATTTTGGTGGATCAAAAGCATATTTTGACAGTAACTATCGCCCCCCTGTGACCATCACCCATCATACATTTTTCCTTGAATTAGGCAATACTATAGATGAATGCATAGAAGTGCTGCTGGCGTATTGCCGTGGTGAAGCCTGGATATAGGCAAATTATCAATTATTTATAAAATATTTTGTTGCCGTATGCTATCATAAGTATCAACACTGATACTATGAAAATTGTATTTGTACAACTTCCGCTTCTTGACCACGGATTACATTATATTGCCGGTAACATGCCCAATGCACCTGCAATGCTACATGCATTTTGTCACATACATCATGGAAATACTGTCACAGCGTTACAATTACCACAACATATACAAAATTTTGGCTCTGACACCGTCATTACCAACTTTTTATTAGAATCTGAACCTACCCATATTGCTTTTACCTGCTACCTGTGGAATGTAGAACGCTCACTTGCAATTGCACAAAAAATAAAGGCTCTGACACCTACTATTACTATTATCTTTGGTGGCCCGGAAATCCAGCTATCGTCATATATACTCAGTCATTATCATCCCGAAGTTGATTTGTTTGTCATTGGCGAAGGCGAGTTTTTCTTTGACTACTTTGTTGATGACACCCATAAAAAATTTATTTATACCATAAATGGTAATATGGTGTTCATCCAACCTGCTAATTTGTTTATCCCTTTATCAAAAATGGTTGAACCATATACAGCCGGATACCTTTTACCAATGTATGATAACACCATAAGTGTAGAGATAATCCGCGGATGCCCGTTTAAATGCAATTATTGTCTGTATTCAAAAAATGCTCATAGTGTCAGAGCCTTCTCTTCAGAAACCCTTGCTACAATTATAAAAAAAGCAAAAAATGACAACTTAAAAGAAATCTATCTGTTAGCCCCAACCTTTAACCAATCAGTACATTTTAAAGATTACCTTTCTACATTGATACAACATGAAAATTCTATCCCGCTACATACCGAATTGCGCGCAGATACCATTACTAAAGACATTGCTCTGACCCTTAAAAAAGCAAATTTCCATAGTGTAGAGGTTGGGTTACAGACGCTCAACCATCAATGCTTGCGCAAAATTGGGCGTAAAACAAATCCACAAAAGGAATTAGATGGTATACTGCTATTAAAAGAGTGTGCTCTGACACTCCAGATAGGTATTATCCCGGGACTTCCCTACGACACCCCTCAATCGTTTTACAGTACCATCGATACACTCCTTGATTTGGGGCTTGGGAATGAAATTGAGCTATACCCACTTATGGTGCTTCCGGGGACAGAGCTTTACGATACAGCACAAAAGCAAAACGCTGTGTTTATGGAAAAACCCCCATATTATTTTATTGAAGGGTTTCATTTTTCGCAAAACGATTTACAATCAATAAATCATTACTTTGAAGAAACAACCGGTTTTGTTTTCAATCCACCATTTATACCATCGTTCATATTTCATACTGAAGGGAGTCTTACCGGCAGTGTATATATCAATCTACAAAAAAACACTGATATCCCTTTAACTGTTTTTGAATATGTGCAAACAAATCATTTCACATTTTTTTTGCAAAGTGATAGTTCAACACAATTACACCATGCCGTACACATCATCGTAAACCAATGCTCTGACACCTTGGTATATTCCATAGTGCTTATCCATAACCACATATTAGATGACCAGGCAATCGGTACCCCCATATTAACCAAATTCCAGGATACTTTTTACTCTCGTTTAATGTATTTCAGCGATTTATATGATAGACTGCCCGTAAGGATATTCCAGCTTTTCAATGCTCTGACACCTTTTTTAGAGGCTTTGAAACAGTATCACTGTATAAACCCCATGTTAAAAGTTACACAACACAATATAGATTCCCTGCAGAAAAAAAAGTTTGCCTATCCGTTTCCTGTTGTTATTGCAAGGGGTCTGTCACCACGATGTATTAAGTGGATAAAAGAAAAATATGCAGATAGTATAGAGTTGCTCAGCTTTGAAGATGAAGCTGATCAAAAGTATGTCTATGAGGCATTGGGGATTGAGTATTCAAAGGTCATGGATTATAAAACCATTATACTTTAGAGCATTTCTTTGAGCTGCAACACAAACATACTAATACCAATACCTTTAAATTTTATCTTGAGAGTGTTAAGTTCTTCAGCAATTACATCTTTTGCTTTTTTATCTTCAAGAGCTATCATCATACAGTTATTGAGCCCCGGCCATATATGGGTGCCCAATTGCGGCTCTTTATTTCCTTCACCCTGCACATCTTGAAATTTTGTATATCCTGTAGCATATTTCTTTACTATCTCAACAACTTCATCATCAACAGCGTCGCTGTAAACTATAAATAGCATTAACATACTATTTTTCTCCTCTGAAAATAAGTTTATTTAAAGAAGTCATCCTGCCTTAAGACTGCTTCGCTTTGGCAGCAGGTTGCCAGGCCCGTCAAAGCATGATCAGCCAAGCCCAGTTGAAGTGCTCAGGGCAAGCTCTTTATCTGCAATGACTCCATTTCTTGCCATTACAAGCCCCCATCCATTCGGGATTGACAGAAACACTTACCTAAATTAATATTTTCGTCTTGCTTCATAGCGTTCACGTATATTCTCAAATATCATATACATTACCGGGATAAATATCAGGGTAAAGATAAACGCAGTACTCATACCGCCCATAACAGTCCGTGCAAGCGGTGATGATAGCTCTGACCCCTCGCCAAGGCCTAATGCCATCGGTATTAGCGACAGTATCGTTGTCAGTGTTGTCATCATAATGGGCCTGAGCCTTTTAGTTCCTGCCTCAATTAAGGCATCTCTGATACTATAGCCACGCTTTCTCAGGATATCAGTGTAATCCACAAGAACTATCGCATTATTGACAACAATACCAACAAGCATTATTATACCCAAAAAGGTGATTACATTAAACGTAGTGCCTGTCAGGAACAAAAATATCGATACGCCAAAGATAAGTGTAGGGACACTGAACATTACTATAAAAGGCCTGAGCATTGATTCAAATTGAGCTGCCATAATAACGTACGTCAATATCATCGCTACAACGAGCACCAGTATTAAATCCTTAAACGTATCCTGCATATCCTGATAGGCTCCGGCAATAACGACATCAAAGTTTGCAGGTTTTGGTAACTTGCTTATTTCCTTATTAATATCATCAACAACAGCGCTCAGCGGCCTGCCTTCAGCCTTACAGTTAAGGTAGACCACACGCTCCTGTTTTTTGCGTTCAATTGTTGACGGGCCGGATTTTGTAACAATATCTATCAGGTTTCCTACAGGGACACGTTTCCCTAATGGTGTGTTAATTTCAATGGATTTAATATGCTCTATAGTATCACGATCCGCTTCGCGCAATCGCACATTTATGTCGTACTCATCGCCTTCAACCCGATAGCGGGTAGCAGTGTATCCTGCAACATTGTTTTTTATGAGATTGGCGATCTGGTAGGCGTTGACACCCATTTTTGATGCTTTTTCACGGTTTACCACTATTACTTTTTCAGGCATACCTTCTTCGCGTGATATATCGATATCTTTCAATCCGGGAATATTTTTAATTGCATTGCGGATATCCTGAACATACTGAGAGGATGCATCGAAATCATACCCATATACTTCAATTGAAATAGTGGCTCCACCCATTCCTAACATTCTTCCACCGGCATCACCCTGCAATGAAAAATTAAATGTTGCACCCGGAACTCCTTTAAATGCTTCACGTAATGCCTGCTTAATTTCATCTTTTGAACGCTTCCGCTTACTTGGCTGGACCAGCCGCATTTCAATCTTCCCGGTATAATCGGTTGTTTCACCAAACGCAGCTGTAAATCCCTCACCATATCCTGCCCTCACCGAAACTACCTCATATTCTTCCTGCTTTAAAACAGTTAATGCCCTCTTTTCGATCATTTTCATTATTGATTCGGTTGTTTCAAGGTTAGTCCCCACAGGCAGTTTTGCCACTATTGTAAGCTGTGCATCATCATATTCAGGCATAAATTCCATCCCTGCTATGGGGATAAATAGTAAACCTACAATAAACGAAATCGCAACTAACTCAATAACGGTTCGCCTGTTATCCAGTGCCCAGTTTATAGCTTTCCCATAGAAATTTTCCAGCTTAACAAAATACTTTTCACTTTTTTCAAAGAGTGGCTGTAAAAATGATAATCTTCCAGTATATGTTTGTTCAATACTCGGTATGAACTTTGCCGCCAACATAGGTACCAGTGACAGAGCAACAACCAGCGAGCTTAACATTGAAAAGGTAATGGTAAGAACCATATCCTTAAATAACTGCACTGCAAGTCCCTGACTAAAAAGGAATGGTATAAACACAACAAGATTGGTAAGTGTAGATGCTGTTACTGCCATACCCATTTCATCAGTACCCAGTTTCGATGCTTCATTGGGGCGCGCTCCTCGTTCACGGTAGCGGAATATATTTTCAAGTACTACTATGGAAGTATCTATAAGCATACCAACACCAATCGCAAGCCCTCCCATTGACATCATATTGAGTGAAAGATCAAAGAAATACATCAGCACAAATGAGGTTATAATTGACACAGGTATTGATAACCCCATAATAAGTGACGCGCGGACATTTCGCAGAATAATAAGAACAACAAGGATAGCTATCAGTGCACCCTCAATTGCATTTTCAAGCATATTCTGGATCGAGAGCTCAATAAATTCAGCCGCATTAAAGAAAGGCTGTATATCCATACCTTTTGGCAATGTTTTCCTGACTTCCTCTACTCTTTTCATTATGTTACGCGCAACGATAACAGTGTTTTTATCGGATTGCTTTTGTATACGAAGAATGACACCATTCTCACCATTAAGACGTACAATCTCTTTTACTTCAGCCGGAGCAAGATATACTCGTGCAATATCACGTAAATAGATAGGGGTACCATTTTTTACTGTCACCACCACATTACGTATATCATCCAGTGATTTGAATTCACCCTGTGTCCGCAAGGTATATTTCATGTACGTAGTCTTAACATCACCACCAGCAATATTAAGGTTTTCAGCTGCCAGCAGTTGTATAATCTGGTCGATAGTTAACTTATATGCATCTATCCTGTTTTTAATAAGCTCAACCTTAACCTCATAGCTCTGACCCCCACTGACATACGCAGCAGCTACGCCATCAGTTTGCTCAAAAAGGCTTTTGAGATGATCCTCGGCATATTTTTTTACGTATGCTAAATCTTTGGGACCTGTTACCGATAACATTATGATGGGCATCATTGAAATATCAAATTTCAGAACCACCGGATTCTCAACATCTTCAGGCAAAAAACGCTTACGGATATCGATACGCTCCCGTATATCGCTGACTGCAAGGCCCATATCGGTACCCCATATAAATTTTGCCACAATCATCGATAATCCTTCCTTCGATGTTGATGTTATGGTATCGATATTGTTAACCGAAGCAATGGCCTCTTCCAGTGGTTGGGTAACCGTACTTTCAATCTCTTTTGGACCAACATTAGGGTACTCTGTAAAAACAACAACAACAGGAAATTCAATATCAGGAAAAAGATCTAACGGTATTTTTACATAGCTTACAATGGCTACAACAATAATTGCAATATATAACATGATTGTGGTTACCGGTCGCCCTACAGACACATCTGTAATCTTCATACGTTATCTCCTGAACAAAGGATGAGAGTCATATTATTTCTTTTCTTCCATATATACCAAAAGCTTGTCGCCATGAGCAACATTCTCTTTCCCCAATGTTACCACCACATCGCCCTCAGTAAGTCCTGACACAACTTCTATAGATGATTGCAGTGTAAACCCGGGTTTTATGGATTGTTTAAAGGCTTTATTACTTTTTACTGTGTAAACATAATAATTACCTGAACTGTCGCTCAATAAACAATCCACGGGAATAACAATTGCATTTTTTGCAAATCCCAGCTGAATTTCAATATCTGCAAACATGCCGTGCCGCAATTGCAATTTTGGATTGTCAATTAGTATCCGCACCTCCTGTGTTCTGCTTGCAGCATCAAGTACGGCATTTTTACGATACACCATTCCATAAAAATTGGCATTGGGATATGCATCAACCCGTATCTTTGCTTTCATACCAATCTGTACCATGTTAATCTGTTCTTCAATAAGTTGAGCAACAGCTTCAACCTGATTCATCGTTACAACCTGTGCAAGTGGTGTCTGAGGGCTCACTGACATTCCTCTATCTACTATTATACTACCAACATATCCGGAAAGTGGTGATTCAACAACCGCAGGCATATATTCCATACCAACTATGTCCCTGTCTACCTTGAAGAGCACCTGCCCTTTTTTTACAAACTGGCCTTCCTTTACAAGGATTTCCATAACCTTGCCCGGCACCTGTGAAAATACGTTTACAACCTCTTTACCTGCAATATCGCCACTCAGATTAAGGGTTTTTGTTATATCCATCCGTATCGCCTTAGAAGCTTTTACCGGTATGACACGCTCTTCTTCTGTAACCTGCTTTGGTTTTATTTTATTTCCAACAAAAACCACCAACCTGTAGGTAGCAATAATTGCTATAATAATCACGATTATAATAAGAATTGTTTTTGCTCCCCTTTTCATGGTAACTCTCCAATAAATTAATAAATCTTGAAATAATCCTCACCAATAGATTTATTCAATTCTGCCTGCGAAATCTTGTAATCATACAGAGACTGTATGTATAAGGTTTTTGCCTGAATCAGTGCTACATTTGCTTCTAAAAATTTAGAATTATCGATAATACCATTTCTGAATTGTAATGTCGCAGTCTTAAGTGATTCTTCTGCTGTTTCAACATTACCCTGTTGGGAATACAAAGAATTTGATGCTGATTTGAGCTTTAAAAATCCCCGTTGAATATCAAGTTTTACACTTTTAATAAAATCCTGTAATTGCAAATCTAGCTGAGTGGCCTGGCTTTCCAGTTGCTGTGCCTTCGCGTGTGAAGAATCAAGCGGCGACAACGCACCCCACCGATATGTAGCACCAAACGTTATCATCCAGTGATCATTCCAGCCTTTGGGTGCAAAGCTTTCAGACATACCCTGGCTCATAGCTTCTAAAATAGGATCTATTGCAGGATTACCGGTTGGTGTAAATTGTTCACTCTCTTTGGATATACTTTTACTTGTCCCATAATTGCCATTTATAAAAAAACTTGGCCACAGATATATCGATGCTGCTGCATTGGATGCATATTCTAAAGCTTTTTTAGAATAGGTTAATTGTAATAACTCGGGCCTGTTTTTTAATGATAGTGCAACAAGCTCCTTAACCAGAGCTATCTCCTTTTCCTCTTCAATAGAAAGATACTGCAAGTCATCATTACTTACCATTAGCACTGATTCATCAAGTTCAACAGGGTCATTAATATCCCTGTTTAACTGTATGTTGAATGTTGCACATGCCGTCAAATAATCATTATTAGCATTAATAAGCTGCGTCTTTTCATTATTATAGGCAACCTTTGCCCTTAAAAAATCAAGCTTAGAAAACGTTCCTTTTTGATAACCTATTGTTACAACGCGCAGGTTTTCTTCCAATGCTTTGAGCGATTCCTCATGCATTGCAATTAATTCTTTTGTTAACAGTATCTGGTAGTATAAACGTAAGGTAGTGATGATAGTGTTTACTTTAATGGTCCTTGCTTCATATTCACTGGCAATATAGTTATTACGCGAAGCCTGCAAACTGTTGTAAAATGCGCCCGGATTAATCGTGATCTGTCCACCTACAATCGTTACATCATATTGTCCTGCAATTTGTGACTGAAAACCTGCTTCATACCATTGTCGTGTATAGGCAACATCGGTTGAAAGCTGAGGCCACAGCATCCCCCAACTTTCCCGAACCTTATAACGGTTTTCTTCTACTTTAGTGAGCGCAGCCTTATAGGTGTTATTGTTCTCAATAGCAAGTGTTATAGCCTTTTGCAGAGTGAGAGGCTCAGCAAATCCGTAATTTCCATAAAGCACCACATAAAGCATAACGATTAATAAGATACCACAATGGGTATACATTGTACATTTACTATTGCGAAACACCATTGTTTGCCCCTTGCATATTTTTTAGTATTTGGATAACATCATATAATTTTTTCTGTAATGTTGCACTAATCTCTGGTATACTAAAACTTTTACCCGCTGGTGTCAGAGCTTTGAATGTTGCAGTAACCGTATATTCTAGTAGTCTTTGCCCATCATCTCCCCCATAGAAGCGACCATACCATGGTGTACCCTTTAAATACTGCTTATTATTCTCAAATGAAATAACAAAATTCACCATATTAAATACTATAAGAAAAGGGTCCGTTGTTTCAAAATATCCTTCATCAATGCCCCTCTGAACTATCTGAGTCATTCGTTCTAATTTTGGATAGAGATAATCAACAAGAAGTTTTTTAAATGAATCACCGCCTTCAGCAATTTCCCATGATATTATCCTGTTTGTTTCAGGATCAATGGCATCATGGTGTAAATATACTAATATATATATTGCTGCATACAGCGCTTCCGGGGGTGTCAGAGCATCACCTTCAAAATACGATTCAATTACTGAAGACTCTTCATGGTGGAATAAATGATGTAATACCTCACGGTATAGATTTTCTTTACTTGAAAAATAGTAATGGATGAGAGCCTGATTCACATTAGCTCGCTTTGCAATTGCATTCATCCGAGCACCGCTAAAACCTTTTTCAGCAAATTCATGCTTAGCAGCTTTTAATATAATATCTCGCGTTTCTTTTGAGTATTTGAATGATTCCATTGTTCCTATCAGTTGAGCAAAGGCTCATATTATTAACTATTTAATTTAATCATATAATTTAATCATATGGTTAAATATACATACGTTATGAAAAACCGTCAATAAATTAATCCCAAAATTTAAAAATTTTTTATTACTTAGAAATTGCATATAATTAAGTTTTCAATTTCTTCATTTTATAAAAATAAAATCATAATAATCTTTTGAGTCATATTATAATGATACACTAAATTCTTCTGTGGATATAGTTCCAGTGTTAAAGGTGAGCTTATAAAGCGTTATGGTTGTGGTAATAGGGTTTTGTTTG
>DYLU01000099.1 GCA_020721905.1 Leptospira biflexa
CGCACTTACATAGTCTCACACAGGCTTGCATGTAGCGCTCAAGGTTTGTCTTCACACTCCCAGATCCAAGAAGCAAGTGTAATGGAATACATTTCATCTGGAATTCTAAAACCAATAGTTTTTCTTGCTGGGTTGTTCAAGATTATTTAAATTTCAGGAATTTGCAAATTAGCTATCAACTTAAAATTTGTTTTCCGGAGAATATTTTTGTGATAAGATCAATGCTATTTTCAACACCACCCTTTACCAAACTATGGTTTTGTTTACAAAAATATGTTTTAAGGTCTGGATGGTCCATCCTGATCCTTCCGTCAACTTGTTCCGGTGTAGACCCTTATTTAAAAAACCTTTTTAGCTAAAATAATTGCACTTCTCAATTGAAATGGTAAGTTTTTAATTAAACAAACTTTCAATAAAATCTATTAAGCAATGCTTCATGAGCAGGTTACACTGTAACTGTGAGATGATTTCCTTAGCGTTGCTACCATGCCGGAAAATCAGGTTTCTGACGTGTTCTGTTGCACCACTTTTCTCTATATATTCTTTAATGGCCTGTATATCCTGTTTATTTTTTTTGTTCTTTTTAAACATGGCTATAAACTGATCTTTAACAGTATTGTCATGTAAAAGCTGTAAGGTCTTTTGCACCAGTACAGTATATTTACCCTCTTCAATATCCGAACTGGCTGATTTACCGCTATCCTCCTCGCTGCCAAATATACCTATAATATCATCACGCATCTGAAATGCAAAGCCTGCTGCATAACCAGCCTGCTCTAATTTCTGTAACTCATCATTGTTGCTGCCACCAGCAAGTATATATCCCAGCCTGAGTGGCCCTGATACTGTATAATGTGCTGTTTTCATTGAGGCAATTGTGTGAGGGATATCATCGTCACCTATGTGTTCTGGATTAGACCATATAATATCAAGCATCTGTCCCAGCGCTGTTCGTTCATATATCATTGCAAACTCATGTAAAAACGCAGACATACACGTTGCGCCCAATCCTGAAATCAACTCCACTGCATTGCTCATAAGGACATCTGCCAGTACTATAGCCACCCATGAGCCAATATGTTCGTTATACTTATTATAAGAGCTATCGCACACTTTATGGAATGCCGGTTTCCCGCGGCGCATTATGGCTCCATCAATGATGTCATCCTGGATTAATAAAAATGCGTGCATGAACTCAAGTGATGCTGCCACTGAAATGACTGATTGCATGTCAGAGATAGCCCCACCGTAACCAAGGTATGATAATAGTAACAGCAGCGGACGTATGCGCTTGCCATCACGCGTACAATATTCTTTAAGAAGGCTATAAGCCAGCTTTATATCCGGATTATGTGCCGATAGTTCCTTATTAGAATAAAACGAATATATGCACTCATTGATGACGGGCACATACGTGCGTGAAAATTCAGCAAATGACATGTATTCATTTTTTTTTGACATAACAATTCCATTTGATAGATTGGGTTGTGATTGTCAAACCAGTTTTAACTATTTGACATATCGCAACTGCATAAATAATATGTAACTGTACAATTTATTATTCAGGATAGCACAGTATGTTAGCCAAACGAATTATCCCCTGCCTGGACGTTAAAGATGGGCGTGTAGTTAAAGGCGTAAATTTTGTCAACCTGCAGGATGCTGGTGATCCCGTTCATAATGGCATGTTTTATGATGAGGAAGGGGCCGATGAACTGGTATTTCTTGACATTACCGCATCAAGCGACAGACGCGCCATTATTTTGAAGATGGTAAAGGATGTTGCTGAAACAGTGAATATCCCTTTTACCGTTGGGGGTGGCATCAGAACAGTTGATGATGTCAGAATGATTCTGGAAAATGGCGCAGACAAGGTGTCTGTCAATACACAGGCAGTACAACAACCAGAGCTTATCACTGAATGTGCACGGCGTTTTGGTTCACAATGCATTGTGGTTGCTATTGATGCAAAACGAAACAATGGCAGCTGGAACGTATACCTTCATGGTGGAAGAACTAAAACCGATGTTGATGCAGTACAATGGGCCAAACAGGTTGAAGATCTTGGTGCTGGCGAAATTTTACTTACCAGCATGGACCGTGATGGCACCAGGATTGGCTATGATCTGGAACTTACGCAAAAAGTAGCCCAATCAGTTACTATCCCCGTAATAGCCTCTGGCGGTGTTGGTACACTTGAACATCTGTACGAAGGATTTGCAATTGGAAAAGCTGATGCTGTGTTAGCTGCCTCAATATTCCACTACAGAGAATACAGCATTAAACAGGCAAAAGAGTATCTGGCCAAGCGTGGAATTCCAGTACGTCCGGTTTAAACTATTTTGCCCACAGCAATAAATACATAATACCCATTAAAATACCAAATGCCAGCAAAAGAATGGTTATCATCACATAATTGGGCTTTACTTCTTCTGCAGGCTGGACAGTAGCAGCATAAGCAGGGTCAAGTGCTACCTTAATATTTTCTTCTTCCTCATCAATGTCCACAACAATGCCTTTAGCAATTAAACCGTATACTTTATAACCTTTTTGAGGAATGGATTTAACATACGTTATACGGGCAGGGATTGGTTTGAATGTTTCATTTTCATATGCATTCAAAGCCTGTGCCACTTTTACCGCCTGTGGATTGGTATCAATAATGGATATCATAACTCTATCGCCAGGTGTCAGTTTAGAGATATGCTTGCCTTTAATAGGTGATAATATTAAAGCTGATTTAATAATAAGCTTAACCCCATCTACACCAACCTGTGGTGCATACTCAGTTTCGCCAGTTGCGGCCGGCTGTGTTTCTGGCATTTTGACCTGTTCACCATCAACAACGTCACTTTGTAATTTAGGAATTGTAACTGAATGTAACTCCATAGCAAGAGATGACGTTGGCTGATATACAACAAGTGAATCAACCCTTTTTAAGGCCAGTGTTTCCTGTATGAGCTTTCTGAAAAGGTTATCAATGGCTATCTCATTTTTCAATTCAATATTGCGGGCTAACTCATTTAACAGTACAATATCAAAGCTTTTCAGTATTTTGTCACGAAAGGTTTTTGCTAAAATCTGGTCATAGTCACCTTTCTGCATTAGCTCTGCTATCTCTTTTTCAAAAACTATCCAGTCCCATTCCGGATTAATATTTTGCAAAGTATATGACGGCGATAGAATGAGCGTCAGGCCTGAAATAATTTTATATATATGATTAAAAAAAAGCAAAAACGCACCAAACATTGTAGAAGATGCAAATCGTACTTTAATGACATACAGATCATCATAGTTGCCCGCTACCATCTGACGAGCCTTTTCCATATCCCCATGAGTATAATGCAGTGCTATATTTATCTTTTTTGTTTGTTCCGAAAGATATTGATATGCTTTCTCACTTTCTTCCATGCGATTAAACCCTTATGGATAATATATTATTTTTTATGCAACACTGCTTTCACACGTTCCAGAAGAGTTCCTCTCTGGATTGGCTTCAATATAAAATCAGCAGCTCCCATTTTTAATAAATCAGCAAGGACACCTTTTGTGGTTTCATCACTGATAAATACAATTTTTGCCTTGGGTTTTTTCTGACTCAGCTCATACATTAAAGCATAGCCATCAAGCTTTGGCATATCCAGATCAGTTGTAATAAGGTCAAGGTCAGCTGCAAGTGAATCATATAATTTTAATGCTTCTGCACCATTAGTGGCAGCTGCTATAACCTCATATCCTTCCGATTCTAAAATCTGAATTATTTGCTTACGATGAAATTCCTTATCGTCAACTACCATTACCTTAAATGGTATACCATTAGGCTTTATGCCATCAGGTTTTTTAGGGTTAATTGCAGGAAAATCATGCGGGCTCTTCATGTATCATTACCTCGTTTTACAAACTTAATTCAAGCTGTTAAAATTGTCTAAATTTCAATCAATTCATACTCCTCATCGCCAGCTCCAAGGGATGCTGCATATGCAAAAAGATATTTCCACGGCACCGGATAAAGTGCTGATATATTATCCTTTGATTCATCTTTACCAGCTATGCGAGAACCCGGCAATGGCATAGCCTTATTTATAAGGTCTACCGATGCTCTATCAATAGCAATGGGATCAGTTGACGCCAGTATGCCAATATTTGGGACAATGGGTGTATCATTCCAGTAGCAACAATCGCATTCGGGAGACACATTCATAATAAAATTGAAAAATGCAATCTTATTTTTCTTTAGTTGCATAAATGCGTTTACATACTCACCTGTACGTTCAAATAAAGCAGTTGCATCTGTTTTCCAAACAACCGGTATTGCATTATAAATACAGATAACAGTGCATTCACCACACCCAAAGCATTTATTGCTGTCAATAAATGCTTTTTTATTATCATCAAATGAAATAGCAAATGCAGGGCATCTCTTTATGCATGCCCCACAGGATGTGCATAATGCCTGTTTAACCTTAGGTTTCAAATCCGAATGCAATGACTGTTTCATGGAAGGCGGTGCACAGCCCATGGTTATATTTTTTATAGCTCCCCCAAATCCATACAATTCATGTCCTTTTACATGACTTACAACTATCATAGCATCAGCGTCATGAATAGCAGAGGCCACCTTGACACTTGAATACCATTTACCGGAAGCAGGTATTTCCTTAAAATCATTCCCACGCAAACCATCGGCAATGATAACAGGTGCTCCACACGAAAATATAGAAAAACCGTTCATCTCGGCATTTTTCAGATGATCTATTGCATTGCTGCGTGAACCGCGATACAATGTATTGGCATCTGTAATAAAAGGATTTGCCTTTAAATCTTTAACGCAATCTACAAAAGCTCGTATGATGGCAGGTGGCAAATATGCAATATTACCATATTCACCAAAATGGGTTTTTATGGCCACAAAATCTTTTTCATTAATAATTGAGTTAATTTCCAGTTTATAGAACAATTTTTTAATTTTGCTGCTGATATTTTCGCGGCTGCTCATATGCATATCAATAAAATATACTTTTGCCATACCCACCTCTTTTCCTTTTTTTGTTATTATGCATAGATTTGGCTAAATTGTCAATAATACTTTTCTATTACGTTACATATTAATAGCTCTTTTAAATAATTACTCAAAAGATTACAGTAGCCGATAGTAACTGTAGAATAAATTCTTGACATAATGTATTAATGTTCTTGCAATATTATTGCAGATATGTATCATTTTACCATATTGTTACCCTTGGGGGAAAACATTGGAAGGATTGCAGCAAAAATCACAATATTTTTGTAAACCCGCTAACTACAAAGAAGCTCTTAAAATGGGTCAGGATGGTTATATCCAATTTTCGCTTTTAACACCCGAAGTAGAATCTATCATCATACGAATGCTCAGTGTTTACCTTGCTCAGCTTGATCTTCTATATTTAAAAGATATGTTTATTAATATTATTAAGGAATTAATAAATAATGCAATTAAAGCAAATGCAAAAAGGCTTTATTTTAAACAAAAAAATCTGGATATAAACAAAACTGAAGACTACCGTACAGGCATGGAAACATTCAAGGAGGATGTCTTTGTTGAAAATCCTGAGTTTCTTGAACAGCTTGGTCAGTCAAATTTCATAGTAAGAGTCTTTTTTTCAATTACCGGTGACACTCACAAAATACATGTCATTAATAACGTTCCCATTATCACCGAAGAAATGAATAAAATAAATAACCGGGTTAAAAAGGCTTACAGCTATTCAGATATTTCAGATGCTTTTGATGATATCCTTGATGATTCAGAAGGTGCAGGGCTTGGTTTAATTATTGCACTTATGCTTATGAAGAATGCAGGTTTTCCACCTGAGGCCTTTGCAATATCCACCAATGGCAAAGTTACCAGCGCTTCTATAAATATTGATGAAAGCTTCCGTAATATGGATCTGAAGGTAAAGATGGCCCAGGAAATAATCAACGAGGTTGAATCATTGCCATCATTCCCGCAAAATATACTTGAGATACAAAGGTTATGTGCAAACCCGGAATCAACAATTAAAGCAATAGCAGATAGCATCAAACGTGACCCCGGGCTTGTAACTGCAATATTAAAATTAGCCAATTCTGCAGGATATATTGCATCAAAGCGGGTAGAAACAATAGAAGAAGCAGTAAAAATTATAGGTACTAAAGGGATAAACACTCTGCTCGTTGCCAGTGGGGTTCAGAAAATACTGGATTCCCGTTACAAGAAATTTGAAACGATATGGAATAATTCATATAAAACTGCTTTTTATGCACAATTTATTGCAATGAAATACCGTAAGGAAAGACTTTCCGAATTTGCCTATCTGGCATCCTTATTGGCTGACATAGGCCTTATGGTACTTCTTTCCATTAAACCTGATGGCATTCAGAAGATACGTGATATAGTTGGTTTAAAACAACTGGAAAACATCTCCTTACTTGAAGAAATATCTCTTGGAGTTAGCCACAGTACACTGGGAAGCATGATATGTCAAAAATGGAAGTTTAACGATGCCCTGGTCAAAGCAATAGAATTTCACCACAGGCCTCATTTATCCCCGCCTCAATATAGAGATTTAATCTATATTGTTTATTTAGCATACGTTTTCAGCAGTATTGAAACAAAGAATTTCAGATTTGAAATTGCCGATGAAGACTGTCTTGACTATTTTAAGCTGAATAATAAACATGACTTTGAACAGCTTCATGAATTGATAAAAGCCAAATACGACGAATATATTAAAACAAATCAACAGATAACACAATAACACTAATTTTTTACAGGGAGCATATCATGTATTTTCAGGATCTTATTGCTAATCTTAATAGCTATTGGGCAAAACAGGGATGTATAATTGCACATGGGTATGATCTGGAAGTTGGTGCTGGTACATTTAATCCTGCAACGTTTCTGCGCGTGTTAGGACCCGAACCATGGAATGTTGCATACGTTGAACCATCACGACGACCAACTGATGGACGATATGGCGACAATCCCAACAGATTGCAACATTATTATCAATATCAGGTAATTATGAAGCCTTCCCCACTAAACATCCAGGAACTTTATCTTGATTCACTGCGTAATTTAGGAATTAAACTACAAGAGCATGATGTGCGTTTTGTTGAGGATGATTGGGAATCACCTACTTTAGGTGCTTCAGGATTAGGTTGGGAAGTATGGCTTGATGGCATGGAAATCACACAATTTACCTATTTTCAGCAGTGTGGTAGCGTTGAATTAGACCCAATACCTGTGGAAATTACCTACGGCCTTGAACGCATTTGTATGTATATACAGGGTGTGGAAAGTGTATTTGATATACAATGGAATGAAACATTGACATATCGTGATGTACATCATCGTAGTGAATTTGAATTTTCACATTACAATTTCAATATAGCTGACATTGATTTACATTTTAAACTTTTTGACCTTTATGAAAAAGAGTGCTTGAAGATACTGGACTACCAACCGGTTCAGGTGGTATTACCTGCATATGATTATGTATTAAAATGTTCCCATGTTTTTAATA
>DYLU01000100.1 GCA_020721905.1 Leptospira biflexa
TCGCTCGGGATGACGGATAGAGCGTTCGGTATGACGAATGGGACACTTGGGATGATGGGTGGAATGTTTAGGATGACGGGTTTACATTCAGGATAAAATAAGAAAAAACAACTGGCTACACCTACAATGCTAAGATGATTTCCTTCACAAGTATAGCGCTCACAGCTTTTGTTTTGTACCGCCCAAATTCTTTTGGTAAGTGTAGCCAAATAAAATATTTTAAAAAACCATAATAAATATCTGTTTGTTAATACAAAAAAATAAGAATAGAAATTTGTCAATAATAATTATTAAATTTTATAAAAAAATTTAAAAATAATATTAATATGTTGTTTTATTGTATAACATAACGTTATATTAATTGTGGTACAGTGTTATATTGTTATAACGATACCTGCGTATGCTGAAATTTGGTTATTGTGAGAGGGTGACATAATGTTCCAAAGAAAACATAGGTATTTTGTAGTAAAAAAATAGTTATTTCCTCTGGGGGAAAGTATATTATCGCAATAGTGGAGTATTACATTTTGAAATAATTGCAATGTGAAATAAAAAAAATTATTTACAAAACAATAAAAATAAAATATCTTGACATGTTATTTTCAATATTGTAGTATTATCCGATGATGCACTGTTAGTATTATTTTGGGGAGTTAACTGTTTATGGATATTACAAAAAGAACTAAGGATGATGTTGTCATACTGGATATATCCGGCGAGATAGATCTTTACAATGCTCCGGAAATTAAGGACATCATCAATAGCCTTATAGAAGAAAAAAAATTTAATGTCATCATTAATCTGGAAAAAGTAACATATATTGATTCTTCGGGAATTGGAGCATTGATATCCAGCCTTTCAAATTTAAAGAAATATCAGGGCGGATTAAAGATCATTAATGTTTTTGCATCAGTGCGAAAGGTCTTTGAACTCACAAAGTTAACGTCCTTTTTTGAAATATATGATACTGAAGAGGCAGCTATTGAGTCATTTAAACGGTAGGATAAAAGCAGATTGTGGTTAATTACTTTTATAGTATATTAAAGAGTGGTTTATAAAAAACAAAAATTTTATACACATTTGATTTTGAAATTAATGCAGGTACATAGTTTTTCATCATAAAATGTTTTTTAGGCGATAGCAGCCATGAGGGATTTTCATTTCAATATCAGGATTTCTCTTTCTTAAAATTTTAAGGATGCAGATTGGTACCTATACAATAATCCTGAATGTAATTCCAATTCTACGTAAGATGGAGATTCCGAATCAAGTTTGCAATGACAGCTGTGAAAAAATTTTAAGTCAGGCTTTTACATGTAGAGAACATAGACTCATAATGGCAGAATAAAGGCCACAATGATCTGATTCTATAAACCACAAAAATACTTTCGGAGGCATATATGCGCATAAACAAGAACATCGGAATACTGGCAGTAATTGTAAGTTTGTCAATGATGACTGCCTGTTTTGAAAAGGTTCCTGTTAAGGAACTATCGCTTGCAAAAAATGCAATCACTGAGGCTGAATCAGTAAAAGCTGATCACTATGCAAAAGATGAATATACTGCAGCTAAAGATTTGCTTTTAAAAGCCCATGATAATGTAAAAAATGAAGAGTATGATAAAGCAAAACAGAATGCTATAGACTCGCGGACAAAGGCGCAGGAAGCTTACAATAAAGCGCTACCGCTTTTAGCAAAAGATACGATTGATATAGCAACGCAAAGTCTGCAGGCTGCTGATGATGCATATGCATCAGTACTTGCAAAGGAAGATTATGCTAAAGCAAGTGATATACTGCAGGAAGCAAACAAACAGTATGAAAATAAAAACTACTTATCTGCATATAAAGCTGCATTGGATGCGGATGTGTATGCAAAAAACGCCCGCAATGTATCAATGAACCAGAAGGAAACACTGGCTGATTCAATAAAAGAAGTGAATATTGTTATAGCACAGGCTGAAAGCTATGGTGCTGCACAGTATGCTCCTGAAAAGCTTGCGCTTGCAAAAGAGCACTCACAGATTGCCCGCTCTGCATATGAAGCTGGTGAACTTAAAAAAGGGTTTTCAAGCGTTGAAGTTGCCAAGCTTAATGCTGATGATGCATACTTTGTATCGCTGAAAGCAACCGCGGCCAAAAAGATTGAGGAAGCCCAGGCAGCCATAGATGCGGCAAAAGGCAGTGAGGCGGCAAAACTATCCCCCAATGATATAAAAGCTGCGGAAGAATCGCTGGCACAGGCAAAATCGTTATTTAATGATGCCAAGTACAGGGAATCAATGATTGCCTCAGGACAGGCTATAAGCATTGCGCAGGGTGTGTCTTCTAAAAAAGCGGTGGCTATTACGCCGGTCATTGAACAGCAGGGGAAAGAGGGTATAGAATCTGAAGCAGTAAAAGAGAAACAGAAAGAAGCTGTGCAGAAAAAGGTGGAAGAAGAGACTGGATATACACTGTATAAGGTAAAGTATAATCCTGCAAAAAGGGATTGCCTGTGGCGCATTGCTGTAAAGTTTTACAATGACGGATTCAAGTGGAAAGTGATTTATGATGCTAACCGCGATAAAGTGAAAAATCCTGATTTAATAAAACCGGGTTGGACGCTGAAGATACCAAAAGCTGAAACAAAGCTTACTTTGCCGGTAAAACAAGAAAACAAAGAAGCAGTAAAACAAGAAAACAAAGAAGCAGTAAAAGAAGATGAACCACCAGCAACCGAACTTAAGGTGAAGACAGAATAAAGTGAATAAAAGGGGCTGTACTGACAGCCCCTTGTTGTTATTCACCTTTTGATTCTTCCCACAGAGCATCGAGTTCCTGCAGTGGTGTTTGTGTGATATCTTTGTTCATTTCATGCAGACGTTTTTCTATGTATTGGAAGCGTGTAATAAACTTTGAGACGGTATATTGCAGGGCCTCTTCAGGATTTACTTCTACATGGCGGGCAATGTTAACAATAGTAAACAGTATATCGCCAATTTCTTCCATGAGTGCCTTGCGGTTGTCCTGGGTATTGTGCAGTGCATCGTTGAATTCATTTACTTCTTCATATAATTTAGTAATTACATCCTGGACATGTTCCCAGTCAAAACCAACGCGTGATACCTTTTGCTGTACACGGTAGGCTTTCAGAAGTGCCGGCAGGTGTACCGGTACACCATTTAACATAGACTGGCCATCCTGCTTTTCTTTCTTCTTTATCTTTTCCCATCGGTCAATGACTTCATATTTATCATTTGCTGTTTCATTACCAAATACATGGGGATGACGGCGTATTAATTTTGCAATTATCCCATTGGCAACATCATCTATGTCAAATATATTCTGTTCGCTTGCAATCTGTGCATGAGCATAAATCTGATATAAAAGATCGCCAAGTTCCTCTTTCAGGTTTTCTATATTGTCGTTTTCTATAGCCTGATATACTTCGTATGCTTCTTCAATGAGGTAGGGTTTCAATGTATCGGACGTTTGTGCTTTGTCCCAGGCGCATCCATGTTCGCTTCGCAGAATAGCTGCAATTTCCTTAAGTTTGTATAACGGTGTTTGTTGCATGTAACTTTCTCCAAATAATGATTGTGAAAAATGAGTTAAGTACACTTAGCAGTATAGCGTAACCTTTGACCCTATAAAAAAGAAATTTTTATGTTGACACCGTTTTTTGCTTGCGTGCATACGCTTAGTATAGCATATCATAGCATATACAAATCAAAATTCCATACGAATGAGGTAATCAATGGCTTTACAACGATTTTTAAAAGATGATTCCGAAGTATTTACAATAATTCAAAAAGAAAACCAGCGGCAGGAAAACTCACTTATACTGATAGCATCAGAAAATTATACTTCGCAGGCAGTACTGGAAGCATCCTCCTGTACTATGACCAATAAGTATGCTGAAGGATATCCCGGCAAGCGCTATTACAACGGGTGCCGGTTTGTTGATGCAATGGAAACCGTTGCTATAGAACGCATTAAAAAACTGTTTGGTGCTGATGTTGCCAATGTCCAGCCGCATAGCGGTACTCAGGCAAATATGGCAGTACTTATGGCATTATGTGAACCTGGTGATACCATTATGGGAATGAATCTTTCACATGGCGGACATCTTTCGCATGGTTCGCCCGTTAACTTTTCGGGTATCTATTTTAAGGTTGTTTCGTATGGTGTAACAAAAGACACGCAGCGCATTGATTATGATGAAGCTTATAAATTAGCAAAAGAGCATAAACCAAAAATTATCATTGCCGGAGCATCGGCATATCCGCGCATAATTGACTGGAACACCTTCAGGGAGATAGCTGACAGTATTGGTGCAGTGCTGTTAACAGATATTGCGCATATTGCTGGGCTTGTTGCAACCGGGCACCATCCTTCGCCGGTTCCGGTGGCCGATTTTGTGACCATGACAACACACAAAACACTGCGTGGCCCACGGGGAGGGCTTATTTTAGCAAAACAAAAATATGAGGGTATGATGAACAAATATATTTTCCCCGGCATTCAGGGTGGGCCGCTGATGAATACCATTGCAGCCAAGGCAGTGGCATTTGGCGAGGCATTGCAGCCGTCATTCAAAGAGTACTCGGCTAAAGTTATTGCAAATGCAAAAGTGCTGGCCGATACATTGCTGTCACGGGGGCTTAACCTGGTAACTGGTGGTACCGATAATCACCTGATGCTGGTTGACCTGCGCAACAAAAATTTAACGGGAAGGGATGTTGCAAACAGGCTGGATGAAGCAGGAATTACCTGTAACAAGAACGGTGTTCCCTATGACGATAAATCGCCCATGGTAACAAGCGGCATACGTTTAGGAAGCCCTGCGCTGACAACACGGGGACTTGGTGAAGATGATTTCAGGCTTATAGGCAACTTAATCTGTGATATTATTGATAACATGGATGGTGAAAAGGTCCTTAACCGGGTGCGATCACAGGTGCAGGAGTTGTGCAAAGCCTATCCAACCGATTTTTTACGACTGGAGCCAAGGGGAATATAGTGCTTGACTATGCAGATTATGTGTAGTATGTTTTATGTGTTATACGATGCTAAGAAAAGTTCAGAATAACAAATAAGGATAGCATCCTGAATTTAATTGGGGATAGATTGGATGTAATAGATTCCAAATCAGGTTTTAAAAAAAATTGTGCATTCACTACATTCACAGATAAGCATGTAAGTAATACTATTTTTGGAGGAGTATATGAAAAAACTATTAACAGTTATTTTGATGTGTTCCATAGCAGTGGTTGGTTGCAAAAAAGAAAAGAAATTGACCGTAGCTCGTGAAGGACTGGTTAACTTTGTTGCCGGTACGGTACTTCTTGTTACCAATGGTGCTGAAAGCAAAGCTCAGATTGGCGATGCAATAAAAGAAGGCATGACCATAAAAACCGTTGGGCCAAAATCCATGACTGAAATTTATTTTGGTGAAAATGCGGTAAAGATTTTAGGTGATACAGTTATCAAAGTTGAAAAGCTCATTACCAATCTTGATTCTAACACTGAAGAGTCTTCGTTTATTGTTGAAAAGGGGCGCATGTTTTCAAAAGTTACAAAGAAATTGGCTAAGGGCGATAGTTACCAGATAAAAACACCAACGGCAATAGCAGCTGTTCGTGGTACCGATTTTCTGGTGACACAGGAAGAAGACAAGAGCAATGTTGCCTGTTTAGATGGCATGCTTGAAGTCTTAAACCAGAGCCTGGCAACAGGTAAGCCAATAGTACTGGAAGAAAAGCAGGAAGTTGATGTTGTTCCGGGACAGAATATGGTTGCAAAGCAGATATCGGAAGATAAGCTGCGCATGCTTGGTATATTGCTTGAAATAAAGGCAATGCGTGAGGATATACGCAAGAAGTATGAACAGCAGCGTGAAGAGATACTGAAATACGTTGAAGAACAGAAAAAAGCTGATAAAACAATGCTTGAAGATCAGCGCGAAAAGGACAAAGCGCTGGTAGAGGAACAGAAAGCCCGTGACAAGGCAATGATAGAAGGCATTAAAGGCGAAATAAAGGATGAATCGGGCAAAGCTGCTCAGCAATCGCTGGATGCAGCAAAGAGCCAGATGCAGGATGCAAAAGCTGTTGATAAAGATCAGGCATCAACTGAAGCCAAGGACCAGATGAGTGCAATGAAACCAAAGATTGAAAAGCCCAAGGTGGATTTGAATCAGTTTAAGACACAACAGTAAAATAAAAAAGATACTGGGGCTATTACCAAATGTGGTAATAGCCCCAATAGTTTGTATAAAGATGAATCAGCATACATTTGTTATAACTCCCCGGCTATTGGAATGTTATCCTGATATGAATAGGATTATGAAAAGATTATTATATCAAATGGATATTGACAGGTTGGCTTATGATTGGATTCAATTTCTAAATTCGTCTATAGGTATGATACGTGGATTTAGTAAGAAAAAAAACTATTTAATCAATTAATAGGGAAAGATCAAAATAAATATATTAATGCAGTGGCTGAGCTTGTATTCATGTCTTTTTGGAAATATTGTGGATGGAGTTTTGAATTTGAGTCTAAAGTAGAATCAAAAACCCCGGATTTTAAAGTAAAAATTGATAATGATAATTGTTTTATAGCTGAAGTAACAACACTAGGATCTAATTACCCTCAATTAGAAACAATTACACGTATTGAAAATGGAAATATAATATCTATTAATAAACAAACTGGTAAAAAACTTGAAAAACTACCCATTGCTGTACCAATTGAACAATATAAGAAAATAATTTATGAAGTAGATCAAAAATATAACAGATATCAGTCAATAATAAAAAAACACAATGTGCCATTTGTAATGTGTTTTTACATTCCAGATTTTAAAACCAAATCTTATTTTAGTAATTCCCAAATTGAAACAGCTCTTTTTGGGGAACAAACAATTGTTATAATGAAAAATAAAGCAGAGGATTTAGAATATACATTATCACCAAATAAATTCAAAAACGAATATGGTAAAGATAATTATACCGGAATATTTTGCTTTGAAGAATATTCAAATATAACTGCAATACTTTTTATCGATAATGAATTTATTAATAATAAAAATTGCTTTTGTGTAAAAATATACCTTAATCCACTTGGCTATTGGAAAAATATAAATTATGATCCATTTACTAAAAAGGGATTGTTAGTAAATTATGTTGATGAGAATGGATATATACAATTGAAAAAACTAAATATATTTTAACTTGTGTATCATTTTATTTTTAATTGAACATTTGCCTGGTTAAATAAATACATGGTTGTGAAAAGTACAACACTATGTTTTATGATTTGTTGCTTATAGTGTACATTGCATGATGTAATATAAAATCTGTCAAATATTACTTTTGTATTATCAAAAATATGCTTGCAGTAGTATACTATTTATAGTATATACACTTTAATAATTGTAAAAAAATAACTCAACTTTGGGAGGATAAACATGAATATTGAAACCACCACCTGCATTTCACATGAGCAC
>DYLU01000026.1 GCA_020721905.1 Leptospira biflexa
CCGTCTCTGCGCGCTGTTTGGGAGCAGTTTCTTTTAAATCCTCTTTATGTTCAACACCTTCTTCAGAAGCTTCGCCTTCTTTTGCTTCAATTTCTTTTTTTAACTCTTTTGCGACATGTACTCTTCTTTTCAGTTTTATTTTCTTTTTTAATTCTGCCTGCTGAATCAGTTTTTTAGCTTCCCGGGCTCTCTGTTCTTTTATTATCTGAATCTTCTTTTCTATAAGAAACACATCGTCATTTGCCAGTTCAGATTGTTCATCTGTACAGGGTATGCCAAGATCCTTACAGATTTTTATAACATCATCTGTTGAAACATGATTTTTTGTTGCCACATCTATAGCTTTCATTAACAAATCCCTATTCAATTAAATTATTAGCCTGTACTTATGCCATCAACAGAACAAAAAAAGTCCACAACCCTGCCCGTATGGATATGAGACTGTTCCTCACGTCCAATCGGAACCATCTGCTATTCCTGCTTATCTTCCTGTTCATCTTCATAATCTTCTTCTTCAAAGTCAACATATTCTTGTATTATATTTATTATCTTTTGAGCTGTCTTTTCACCAATACCATCAATATTCATCAGATCTTCTACAGATTTTTCAACCAGATCCTCAACTGAGAAAATTCCTCCCGCCTCAAGCAAAGCAATGGTTCGTGCATCAAGTCCTGGCAATTCTTCCAGAGGTGTTTCGCCTTCCGTAGTTGTTGCAAATAGCTGCTCAACCAGTGCACGTGATTCACTTGAACTTAAGAATTCTCTATACTGATCCTCAGTTTTAATATCAATATTGAACCCACACAATTTGGCAGCCAGCCGTGCATTATGACCGTTTTTACCAATAGCAAGCCTATACTGGTCATTGTCTACAACTGCTATTACTCCGCCATCACGTGTTTCAATAATTTCTTTAACCTTTGCCGGAGTCAGTGCATTTGAAGCCATTACCTTTTTATTAGGTGAATATTCTACAACATCAATCTTCTCCCCTTCAAGCTCACGGACAATTGATTGAATCCGCACCCCTTTCATGCCAACACATGCACCCACGCTATCAATGTCATCCCTGTCACTGGTTACAGCAACCTTGGTGCGCATTCCCGGCTCCCGTACAATATTTACAATTTTCACTATTCCATCATATATTTCGGGAATTTCCATTTCAAAAAGTTTTTCCACAAATTTTGGATGCGCACGGGAAAGTACCACACTGGGTCCTTTGCTGTTTCTCTGTACACTCAGCACTATAGCTTTAACTCTGTCGCCTATTTTATAATGTTCAAGCGGCGATTGTTCACGTGCAGGTATTATACCTTCAGTTTTTCCCAGATCAATATACAGTGCTTCTTTTGTTTTACGCTGGACATAGCCATTTATTAATTCATTTACTTTGTCTTTATACTCATCATAAACGATATTCTTCTCTGCCTCTTTAATCTTTTGCAAAATAACCTGTTTTGCTGTTTGTGCAGCTATGCGTCCAAATGTTTCAAGCGGATTTTCTTCCACGATGACCTCATCGCCAAACTTTGCATCAGGTTTAATCTTTTGGGCTTCTTCCAGCGATATTTCTTCGGCATGATTTTTAGGCACCCGTACCACCATTTTTCGCGAAATAACCTTTACGATATTTCTTTCTCTATCAAAGGTAATATCTACGGGTTTGGTGATGCCATATTGCTTCTTATATGCAGACAGCATCGCTGACTGAACTATCTCCTCAATCATCTCACGGGTTATTCCTTTTTCAGTAGCAATCTGATGCAGTGCTTCAAAAAAGTTTCCACTCATACTGTTCACCTTTAATAATCTAAATTTGCTTTTATGATTTGGGCATATGAAAGAGTCAATACTTTATTAGTCTCATTAATAGTTACTATCTCCCCATCTATTCTTGTAAGCGTGCCCTTGAATGTTTTCCTGGTATCATCCTCCACGTAAATTCCTTTTACAGGCGCTCCTGTAAACCGCAGAAAGTCATCAATAGTTCTGAGTTCCCGCTTTATTCCCGGTGAAGAAATTTCAATAGTATAGTCGTCAAGCACCTGCCCTTCATCTATACGATGGGACAACTCCTTGCTGAATTTTTCACAATCAAGATGCGATATGCCATTAATGTGGTCAATCTTAACAGTAATGCGCGGTGTCTTCCCGTGCAAAACAAGAACACTGTCATATATACTATAGCCCAGGTCGTGAGCCACATTGTTAATTATTAACTCAAGGGTTTCATTGAGTTTCATTATAATGCTCATATTTATTGATATATACATGTGACTAAAAAAAAGAGTGGCTTTTGCCACCCGCTTTACACAATCGTTAACAATAAAGCAGAAAACCAACTACCTCAATTAATCAATATAATATCTTGTGCTTACAATTTCAAGCTTTTTTTTAACTTTACATTCTCTGCAGGAAAAATTCTGATTTACATACTATGCCATAATACTATATATTTTATCTATAATAAATAACTGTATATCAGGTACTGTATGGAACATGATATTCTGCAATCAATGAAACTGGAAATTACTAAAAATCTCAAATTTACACCATACTTACGTATATCCCTTCACCCATTTATTGCACAATCAAAAAGTGATATTGCACATAATATACTCTGTGCAGAATTATCTGCAGAGCCAGCTATTCGCTTCAGTGCAATACGTACAATAACAAACTATCTTCTGCCAGGATTCACAGACCTTTTCCATGCCTTATTCCAGCATTCAATAACCGATGATGAAAAGATCCATATCTGCATGTATCTGGCAACATTTGGGAATAGCCAGACAGTAGAGCTCTTTAATAATTATATTTTGGATAATTTCAATAAAGAATCAAACCATACAATCGTCATACAGTGTCTGGAAACGCTAAGAATTTTACGGCATCCTGACAGCTCTCTCCTTAAAACATTAAAAAGCATAATTAGTGAGACTGGAACCCATGAGGTGATCCGGTATTATGCACTACGAACATTATCAATTTATAATGATATTCATGTACTGAGTTCATTAATTAAACAGGATGAATATACGCTTCTGGGAATTTTTGATGCAATTGCATTTATAAGCAACTATTGTATTACCCAAAAAAACCAAAAAAAAGAAGAATCAGATTCACCAAATGAAGAAAATCTTATTATTGAACTCAGGGTCTTTTTATCCAGGATGCTGCCCCAATTTGATGAATTTTCAACAAGAGTGAAGATTTCATGTTTAAACGCTCTTATTACATCTAAACATAGGGAAACTAATGATTATGTACTAAAAATACTTAGTGGCCACAATGAAAATGAAAAAGAAGAACTACTTCTATTACTCCAGCATACCATCATGTTGTTACGGGATCCTGAACCGTTAATCAGGGCACTCATTTCATATGGCACTGTATCACCCCATCATAATACAATAATTGCTGATACCATTATAAACTATTTTGAATCGCTTCAGAATGACAGAAGCAGTACATTATTAAAAGATAAACTTTTTAATTATTTTACCGTCACTCTGGATTCTTTCTTTGAACTTTATAGAAAAAATTACATGATATCAGATGTAGAAGAAAAAAACTACCCTGAAATTTTCAGGGATGTGAGGAATTTTATACTATCAAAATTTACTCCACACATTTTAAATAAAATTATTCATTATCTCAGATATGAAGAAAATACTGATATACATACAATCATCACCCTTTTAAGCACGTATATGCCTTTCATTGACAGCTCTATCCGAAATACATTTTCATTATTGATTGAAATGCTCTATGACAGGGACCCCAAAAGCAGAGAAATTACTGCCTCACGATTAGAAACGATTGACTTTGAAAAGCGTTTTTTACAGGAACGAATTATCAGGTTATGTAATATAATAGCCAGGTTAAATATTCAATCAGCTGCAACCCTCCTTGTAAAAATTTACAATTATCTGAAAAAGTATCGTGATGAAAAACTGTTTGATGCATGCATACAAACATTATCCATCATGAAATACCCTTATATGCTTGGGGAACTGGAATTAATGTTATTATCAGGCGACCGTAACGATCAGCTTTTTGCACTCAAATACCTTGTACATTATACACAACAGCAGACAGCTCCCATCCTTTTTGAACTTTTGAAGAATACAGAAACTTTAGACCCTGACGTTATCATTACAGACTTACAACTCCTGTTACAGGATGAAACCACCCAATACAAAAATTCATCTGAAATCCTTACAAACATTGTACTGAAATACAATGAGATAGCCATTAAGCAATTTGCCATACGTAATGTTGGCCACTGCGGCAGTGAGAAAGAGATAGAATGGCTTATAACACTTTTTGCTGAAACAAATGAAATTTCTTTAAAAGAAACAATACTGCAATCAATTAGCAGCATAATACTCCGCTTAAGGGATTTCAATAAAAGGGCATTGTCTCAGTTCCTATTGGATTGTTTAAAAGAATCAGGGATTCGCATCCGTATATATGCAATCACACTATCATTACAACTCAACAATAAGGATGTTGGAAAATATATTAAAGAAATGCTGATTATAAAAAACAGGGACATCCAGACAGAAATGCTATATATATTTCACAATTACATTACACCTGAATTTTCATATTTTCTATTATCACTATTAAAGGAAGACTATTCAATTGCTCATGAAATAATATCACTATTACAGAATTTACCCGCTGAAATTTCTGAAGACATTGTCAATTTTATTGGTAATATGTACAAAAAGAATGGAATTGATATTTCTCAGGCACAGGCTCCTTTAACAATCAAACCAGGCAAAATCGATACTTTAAGCGATTACTTTATTATAACAATAAAAATGTATGGCGATACAAATTCAATTTTGCTTGAAAAACTTGTGACTGCACTCAATACTATACAATCACTTATCCTGAATCACTGTAAACAAAATAACCTTGCAATCCACGCACTATTACCTGGATTAATTACTGTATATTCCAATAATCCTTTGAATGTAGCTGATGCCCTTATATCCATCATACAGAGTATACAAAAATATAATGATACTTCAAACACACCGTTTAAAGCAATTATTCAATCCTATAATGCCAGGATAATACAATCAGGGCAGGATATTACAATAGTATCTGATACAACATACACCCATGACATCCTGTATAACTATGCCATCATAGATGAAAATCTTTATTCTGCAATACATGAAGAATTTACCTGTAATCCCCTGCCTCATATACTTGCCAATCATTCACACATCCAACTGTTTTATTTATCCAATAAAAAGAATTCGCTTGTTGAAGCACATAAGGATCTTGACCAGATTATCCTGAATGAAAAGACAAAAAAAGAAAAGGAACAGGAGCTACTTGACGAAATAAAAAAAAGAAAACTTCACATGCAATCTCAGGGTTCTGCAGATTATCTTGCTACCCTTGAAAGAGTGAATGGAATTTTGCGTAGCGAAATAAATGAAATTAATAAATATATACAAAAAAGAAGCACCGATAGAGAACTCAATACACAGGTTTCCAGGATGCTTGAAAATTTACAAAGAAAAATATTTCTGGAAATATCTAATTTTACCATGAAGTAAAATCAACACAAACAGTATCATAATAACTACTGGCCAAAATCAGCAGCAGACATTTTACTATTCTACATGTTCCAGTTCGGCAAACTGACGCGAGAGATTCATCTTATGTTCTATCAGCGTATATGAATGGGTAAGGAAAAAAACATCATTTTTAAACTGCAATAATTTTTCATACTGCTTATATGCAGTTTTATAATCTTTCACCTTAAAGGAGCTTTCAGCAAAATAGTAATGATATGCCTTGTCATAATCCGCTTTTGCTACATCTATTGATTTCAGCCATATAAGTGCTTTATAGTACTCACCCTTTTTAAAATGTATTTTTGCAAATCCTATAACCGCATCAGGATAGTGCGGATTAATTTTTAACGCAGCCTCAAAATACTTCTGTGCCAGTTCCAGCTGATTTCGTTCAACATAAATATTTCCTATTTTTATTATTGCCACAAGCTCTTTGTGGTTAATCTGCAAAGCTTTCCTGAATAAGGTAAGCGCATCGCCTTCTCTCCCGGTTACTGCATACAGCTCACCCATTAAAATATATATCTTTGGATTTTCAGGCACAATATGCATCGCCTTTTCCAGATATATACGGGCAGTATCATATTCTCTTTTACGCATACAGGCAACACCACAATTATATAAAAAAGGGTAAAAAAGGGGAGCATGCTTCAAACCCTCCTTAAATATATCCAGTGCACCTTCCAGATCATTGGCTACAAGCTTATCAGCACCTTTATTATTATACAGGGCTGCTTCACTGTTGCCTGTGCAAAAAAGTACTCCATTCTTCTCATAAATAGTATATTTTGGATTTTGTGCGATAGTTCCTGTCAATTCATCTGAAGCAAAACATAAGCTACAGGATAGTAAAACCAGTATTGCAGTCTTCAATGGTAAAGAAAACATGCTACCTTTGCTCCATTCACCATAACTGTTGCAGGATATGCTTCCCTGCATACAGGCATTGCGTACTTGCATCGCGGATGGAAATGGCACCCTGTTGGGGGATTTTCAGGCGAAGGGATCTCTCCCGTAACAACTGAAAAAGAATGCCTGGAAGGTTTTATGTCGGGGATTGAAGCAATTAAACTCTGTGTATATGGATGCAGTGGTTTTTTATATAGTTTATCTGAAATATTTTCTTCAATAATTTTACCCAGATACATAACCCCAACCCTGTTGCTTATATGTTTTACAACTGCCAGATTATGAGCAACAAAGAGATATGCAACCCCTAATGTTTCCTGCAAATCATTCAGCAAATTTAATATCTGCCCCTGTATTGATACATCAAGAGCTGATATTGGTTCATCAAGAACCACAAATGAAGGGCTCAATGCCAGAGCCCGAGCAATGCAAATACGCTGCCGTTGCCCTCCGCTGAATTCATGAGGGTAGCGTGAAGCATGGCCTGCATCAAGACCTACCATTTGCAACAGATCATATGTTCTTTCTTTTACTGCCGCTTTTGAAAAGTTTTCATGAATGCGTAAAGATTCAGATACAATTTTTTCAACAGTCATACGCGGATTAAGCGAACCATACGGATCCTGAAATACTATCTGCATATTTTTTCTGAATCTACGTAAACTATCTTTTGACAATGTATGCAATGGTGTATTTAAAATATCTATCTTACCGCTGTCAGGCTCAATGAGACGAAGCAATGTTCGTGCCAGCGTTGTTTTTCCACAACCGCTTTCACCCACAAGCCCATAGGTAGTTCCCTCAACAATAGATAAGCTGACTCTATCAACTGCTTTAACAATAGATTTATTCCCAAAAGCACCTTTCTTCACCGTAAATGTCTTGACAATATCACGTACCTCTACAACACAATTACCATTTTCCATTATTAAAATTTAACCCCGGTAAATAGAAAATTCTGACACCACACGTAACTGCATGTAATTTGATAAAACATCCAGATCGTTCATTGTCAATATAAAAATAATTGAATAATTATGTATTTTGATTACTATTATTATAGTGTACAGGTTATTAATCAAATCATGCTACTATGTACACCATATATAATGAATTATTTATTTTATCATAACATAACAAAGGAGCACTATTGATATGGGGAACTTAACACAAAAAAAATTTTTTTCATTTTTATTACTCTTTACTTTATTAATGAGCTCAGGGTGTGCCACAATATATCAACAACAAAAGAAAAAAATGAATGCAAATTATTATGAAGGCATACAGCTGTATAAAAAAGGGAATTATGCACTGGCAAAAGAACGTTTTGAAACAGTGCTTTCCATTGACCCCGAACATACCGGAGCACGCCAGTATTTAAGTATTACTGCAGAAGCCTTGCAGAAACGTGCCAAAAAATATTATGATGCCGGTATTAATTATAAGCGTGGTGGCGACCTGGAAAACGCACTACTGCAGTTTCTGGAAGCTGAAAAACGTGACCCTGAGTATAAAGATGTCAAAACGCAAATTGAAACTATTCGGAATTCAAAATATGCTCAGAAGAAATATGATTATTATTACACCACTGCCCGGAAGCAATTTGACAAAAGGCAATATATTGCTGCTTACAAAAGTGCAGGCAGAGCAGAAGTTTTTAACCCTGATAGCCTGGAATTAGCAACGTTAAAAACACGGATTAATAATCAGTTAGATAATGCTTCTTATCCCTATACCTCAAAAGCTGAAGCAGCTCGTAAAAAGAATAAGTTTGATACAGCAAAAACATACTGCAACAAGGCACTTAAAGTAAACCCATGGGATGAAAAAGCAAAAAATATTCTCAAAGATATTAATAGACTGGAAAATCTTAACGAAATGTATGGCACTGGCGAAAAAGCATATCGTAAGGGTGATCTTATAACTGCCTACCGTTTATTTAAAAGAGTGGACAATGAAGAAGCAGGTTATCGTAATACTTCTCATTATTTATCAACCATCAAATCAAAACTGGAAGGTAATATTAACACCTACTATAACAATGGGGTAACATACTATGAACAGGATAATTTTGAAGCAGCCATTGCTGAATGGGATAAAGTGCTTTTAATAGACCCCAACCATCAGAAAGCGCGGGAATACCGTGAAAGAGCCGTAGCAAAATTAGAACTGCAAAAAACATTGCGGTAATACCAATACTATATACTCATCTTTTTTAAACTTCAGGGTGTATATAGTATTATATTTCACACAACCTTTTGCAAAGCTTTTCCTGATATCAGATGTTTGATTCCCTCATCAAGGCCTTCTAAGGTAAGCTCAAACATGGGGAAGATATTTGTAATCATGCGGGTTGTCTGTATATAATCCCATGAGCGTTTGGGAATTGGATTCAGCCATATTGAATGCTTAAACGTTTCACGCAATCGTTGCAGCCACACAATTCCCGGGATATCATTGTGGTACCAGTAATCAATAGCTCCGTTTACCCAGGTAAGCTCTGAAGGAGCCATTTCAGCATCACCAACAATGATGAGTTTATAATCCTTATCAGCATTCTTTAGAAAATCGGCTGTGCTGATTGATTCGGAACGTTCAATATCTTTCCACAGATCCTGATACACACAGTTATGGAAATAGTAATATTGTAACCTGCTTATCTGTGATGATGCAGCTGAAAAAAGGCGCTCAACTAAAAGCGCATACGGCGTCATTGAACCACCAACGTCCATGAGCAAAATAAGCTTTGAAGCTTTCTTCTCTTTTTTTTTCCATATCAGCTCCAGCTCGCCGGCATTGCGGCTGGTAGCATCAACGGTCTGTTCAACGTCTAACTTTTCCTCAGGGCCAATAGGCAGAAGCGAACGAAGATGCGAAAGAGCCACCCGCATCTGCCGTGTATCAAGAACCACCTGGTTAGAGTAATTTTTAAACTGGCGCTTTTCAGCTATTTGCACTGCACTTTTGTTACGGGAAACTCCCTGCCCTATCCTGATGCCCGCAGGGTTATATCCCCAGGCACCCTGCGTGGAACGACCACCAGTACCAATAGCTTTATTACCGCCAACATGATTTTTGTAATGCCCCTGGCGCAACTGTTCTTCAAAGTTTCGCAGAATTTCATCTAAATTCAGCTTTTCAATCTGACGCTTTTCCTCTTCAGTGAGGTGCAGCTCTTTTACTTTTTTTAAACCCTCCAGAATCTTTTCAAGCAATTCATCAGTTGTTTCCACATCCCTGAATGTATCAAGGAATGCAATATCATATCTATCGTAAAACACCTCGTTTTTTACAAGGATGGCCCGTGCCATATAATAGAATTTAGTTAAGCTTGTATCATTCAGATTTAAAGCCAGTGCTTCATGCAGTGCAATCCACTCATGAATTGATACGGGCACACCCTGGGCTTTGAGGTTAAAGAAAAAATTAATAAACATCCCGCGTCCTTATACTGCTGTTATAAGCATAATGTGTTTTTCCTGAATTAACAACCACATCAATGTCTTCCTTCTTCTTCAAAAGAGTACCAATAAAAGGCAATTCATCTTCTATCTTTTTGATGGATACTCCGCCAACCATAAGTGCCTGGATCCAGTCAACCAGCTCACTGGTTGATGGTTTTTTCCGCAACATATCAAACTGCCGTATCCAGTAAAATTTTTTTAAACATTCGCGCAAAAGCTTCTTTTCAATAGTGGGGAAATGAACCCGTACAATCTTTTCCATAAGCTCTTCATCAGGAAATGCAATATAATGAAATACACATCTACGCAAAAATGGATCAGGCAACTCCTTCTCGCTGTTCGATGTAATAATAACAATGGGACGATGTTTTGCCGTTATTGTTTCGCCTGTTTCAGGTATGTAAAAATTCATAATGTCAAGTTCATGTAACAGGTCATTGGGGAACTCAATATCTGCTTTGTCAATTTCATCAATTAATAGTACCACCTGGTCTTCTGATGCAAATGCTTCGCCTAACTTGCCTAATTTAATATACTGCGAAATATTGGAAACATCCTTATCGCCAAATCGTGCATCATTTAAACGCTGCACTGTATCATACACATAAAGACCTTCCTGGGCTTTTGTTGTTGATTTAATATTCCATACCAAAAGCCTTTTACCCAGTCCTTTTGCAATAGAATGTGCAAGCAAGGTCTTGCCTGTGCCCGGTTCACCTTTTACCAGCAGGGGGCGTCCTAAAGCTATCGACACATTTACATTATCTTTAAGTTCCTGGGAAATAACATAATCTTCGGTTCCGGTAAAATAATTCATCATGTACCTCAATATACTGTTCTTTTACAATAGTTCATTAGAAAACTGCAGTATGCATAGCATGTGGCTCCAAAAAGCAGAATGCCATTTACTACCCTTAATTACAGTGTAGTGCAAATTCAGTTAAAAACAAAAAATTACACTGTTATGTTCCAACACACTGCACAATACCAGTGCGAGTACGGGGACCATCAAATTCGCAAAAATAGATTCCCTGCCAGGTGCCAAGCTGCAGGCGTCCTTTTTCAACAATAACTATCGCCCAGCACCCAATAATGGATGATTTTATATGTGCAGGTGAATTACCTTCCATATGCGCATAATGCAACGACTCCAATTTGAGATGCTGCAGTCCTGCCAGGATATCCTTTTGCACTGCAGGATCAGCATTCTCATTGATGGTTACTGCTGCAGTGGTATGCGGGATGTAAACGCAGCATAACCCGCTTTTTACATTCTCTTTTACAACTGCATCTGCAACCCTTGCAGTGATATCAATAAATTCTTCTTTTCGTGTTGTCTGGACCTGAAATGTAATCATAATCCCTCTTACCACCCTTTTCCTCAATTGAAATATGTATATTAAATTTTTCAAGTTATTTTCACCATATAATATTGTTGACATACATCCCATAGTATCCGTATATTTTAGTAAAGAGTATCTCAATGAAAAAGTTAGAGAAAACAAAAGAAAACATCAAGGTTGATGAACTTGATGAGAAAACCCGCAAGCAAATGTTTGAAAAATTTGTTCAGGCGGGAGGAAAAGTTGTTCAGGATCGTGAAAAGCCAGCCACCAGGAACAGTAAACCTATAAAACCTGCTTCAAAAATAGTACGTCAATCACAGCCAAAAACACCTCCTAAAGAATCCAGGCAGCAAACAATACAACGAGATGAAATTTTTGAAACCTGGCTTCAAAAGAAGCTCTCCAAGCTACTTATTCGCCTTCGCTTATTCTTTCTTGGAGTTACTTCACTTTCTGCTGATTATTGTAAACCTCGTTTTATGGATAACCTTATTCATACATATAAAACAGCACTTCTTCAATTTCAGGTACAGTATTATCACATCTTCAATCCACAGTACAGCAAGCAGGTTATAGCCAGACTGGATCAGATAAACCCCCTGTATTACGAACTTATTGTAATGATTTCAAATATTTTTGACCGAACACGATTTAATGAAATTGAAGCCCTGCAACAATCAAGCGATTTTGTACATGTGCAAAAATTACGAAACTACCTCCTTCCCATGTATAAAAGCCTCTACATTCTGTATCCATACATCGAATTAATTGAATTATCTTACCGCAATGCATTAGAAATACATGCATCACTGGAAAATCAAAAATCTGCATTATATGAAAAAAGGAAATATATCCGCAATAGCCTGTATATTACATTTTACAAATTTTTACCACGGCTTCATATCCTGTTCTGTCATTACCACAATGTCTATATTGACATAACAAGCCCCTATATCAGGACTATCTTGCAAATAAATGATAATGATTTGCCTGGCAAACGTAAAGGAGTAAAGCCTGTTGAAAAAGACGAAGAACAACAAATGCGGCAAGAGCAGAAAGAACTGTCAGAAATTCCGCAACACATTGCAAAAGGGCTTTCACTCATGAATATAAGCACAGGTGATATAGCAGCACTATTTCCCAGGGATTCGTATGTACAGGCAAATCCCGCAGATAAAGCTATTATTACCTATGCTCTTTTTAAAAAATTTGATGATGAATTTTCCATTATACTAACAACAAATAAAATAAAATATAATATACAGTTTACCGATGCAGGTAAAATAGATTACAAAAACAGGCTTACAGATTGCTATAATGAACTTCGCAAGGTAACTGAAAGCTTTGAAGAATACCAGCATGTTCTTGAAACCTACGAGCGCATACGTGCCGAAAAGCCTTTAAGCAATGCACAGTATATTGAATATACAAAACGCTTAACAGAGCTTGAAAAAAAGAAAAAAGTTGAATCAAGAAATATGCGCATGACTACAAAAGCCATCATGGACAGGATTGCTGCCGAACTTGATATTCTCATTCATGACATGGATGAAGAAAATAAAATTATTGAAAATCCACAGGATTTCCTTGAGTTTGATGTCAATCTTGAAGCAGTTCACCTGTTACAAAACAAAAAGGTGTATGAAGCAATACATCTGGCTTACTTTTATGCCTGTGCACTTTCATACCGGCTTTCTGAAGGCGACCTTGCTGGCGATATTGAATTTAAAGAGGGCGAGACGCCTATTAATATTGGCCAGCAAAAAAATGATACTGCCACAGTATCACAGGAAGAAAAAAAACAAAACCAAACCTCAGTTATTAAGGAGCTTGAAGACCTTTTTTAAACGCAGCCATCTGAAGCTTCCGACGCTTTCGTATTTCTTCCGGTGTCTCGCATAACGCGGGATCAGTAAATGGTACGGCTTTAGGATTTGTTTCTAACCATAACCAGTAGCTGTCATCAAAAGGCACTATTTGCGGATTTTTTTTGGTAGCGATAGTTCCTTCTTTTTTTCTGCCCACCGCAGGTCCTTTGCCAACAATAAAACCTGCTTTTTTCATTGCAGTTCGTACATGCACTGCAGCCGAATAGGTTGTAACAATACACTCATCCCTGCAGAGCGGGAAAAGCCTGTGAAAAAAATCCACTGTCCACAACTCAGGATTCTTTGCCGGAGAAAATGGATCATGAAAGACAGCATCAAAGTAATTCACGGGCAAAAGCCCCAGTAACTGCCGGGCATCTTCGTATAGCACGCTATGGCTGAAATAATCTGTGGTTACTGTTTCACCGCGTGCTGACCTTTTCAATAAATCATAGATTGTATCTCTTTCATCATGAAAAGAAACACATTCCATTGCAGACAGTATATCAGTATTTTTTTCAAGTGAAATGATGGTATAAAACACAGTATGGTTTATTTTCAGTGCTTCATTACAGAGCGCAAGCACATTATAGCCCAGGCCAAACCCTATATCAAGAACATTTACCCTACCCTGTTTTGATAGCACCTTTGAAGGAATAACATGCATATACAGCGCTTCATGATATGCACCGGAAAGCGAATGCATTGCCTCATTATAGGCATCATCAACTACGGTTATGGTATTGTCTTCTGTGGTCAAAGTTTTAAACTGCATAAACCGCCATTACCTGCATTGCAGCAAAGATGCTATCTCATCATCAAGAGTATAATCAACAATAACCATATAGCCATCTTTTCTTTTTTCAACAAGCACCAGCTTCCATGACATTACATGGCTGTCAGATTGTACAAATTCACTCTTATTCATAGCCATTGCATTGCTGATAATTGCTTTGCAACGTTGATCAGCAACTTTCACTGCTTCTTTTGATAGAGTATCGTTATTCAATTTTCCTGCAGGAAAAGAGTTTTTGGTTAATAACACAACAATGCGTACAGTATTTTTATTAATACAACCTTCTTTTTTTATCTTTTCACTGTCAGATGAACATGCTTGCATCAGGATAATAGAAAGCATACAACAAAAGTATACTATATTTCTTTTCATTACATTATACCTGAAGATCTTGTGCCGGTATATTCTTCAAGTAGCTGTTTTATACTACTTTCATGTAAACCTGTAATTTTTAGTTGCTTATTCCGTCCCTTTTCACCACGGACAATTTCAATGGATGATTTAGGAACATGTAGTATTTCCGCCAATAGCTCTACCAGCGCTTTATTTGCTTTGCCATCAACTGGCGGGGCATTCAGGTGCACGCGTAAAATACCGTTTTCAAGCTGTACACTGTTTTTAGATGATCTGGGTATAACTTTTACAGTAATAATACATTCTTCCATAAAGTTCCACGGTCATTTTACGTTTACATATAAAAAAGAAAGAGGATGAAATTTGAAGGAATTTCACCCCCTTTCTTTTCTGGATAACCATTACCCTTACTTTTGGTACATCTTGTACCAAACTCACCTTTCCGCACCCATCGTGCGGATAGAACAGCAAGACTTTGGAGTTGTAATTTCCCAAGACTTACGTTCTGCATTTATAATAATTATCAATCCAAAAAAAGTCAAGTAGTTTGATTTTTTTAATTAAAAATTTTTTACAATTCATTTGATATTAAGCTTACTCTATATGCATTGCATATGTGTAGTATTTGTATTTACATAATTTCATAAAAAGAAAATATTACTACTAATTGTTACAATCCCAGGACATCAATGTAAAAAAATTTATTGGTAAATTATAAAAAGTATTGACAATACTGACAAGTCAGTATCTTTTTATACAGATATTATCCTTTCCAATAGGGAGAATGCGTATGAACAAAAATAAAATACTTCTTTGTATTATTATTGTATTACTATTATCAGGTTGTACTTCATTAGGAATGCGTTCCATACCTGTTGACACACTCAAAGCAAAATACACCAATGAATATTCGCATTTTATCGACATCGATGGTACCATAATTCATATTCGCGATGAAGGCAAAAAAAATGGGCCGGTATTACTATTGATACACGGAGTTTGTTCATCACTGCATACATGGGATGGATGGGTTGCAATACTGAAAGACCATTTCAGGATTATACGGTTCGATATTCCCGGTTTTGGATTATCAGGGCAAATACCATCTAAAAATTATACGCCCGAATACAGTGTCCATTTGCTGAACAAATCAATTGAACACATGGGTATAAAGAAACTTTCTATTGCCGGAAATTCTCTTGGTGGCTTTATTGCATGGAAGTTTGCCGTAAAACATCCCGATAAAGTTGAAAAACTTATATTAATTGACTCCGTTGGATATCCGCAGGAAATGCCCTGGCTTTTAAAATTTTCCACAAATATATTCGTCCGACCATTTGCTCGAGTAGGCATGCCACGTTATTTTATCAATAAAGCCGTACACGAGGTATATGGAGATCAGAGCAAAGTTACTGATGACACAGTTGACAGGTATTTTGAGCTATCGCAAAAAGAAGGAAACAGAAGTGCATGGATAGATGTCTTTTTGGTAATGAAAGACTATTCCAGAAGAAAAGATCTTTCAAAAGGCATTACTGATTTACAATGTCCTATCATGGTAATGTGGGGAACTAAGGATATCTGGATACCCTATACTACGGAATTCCCCAAATGGCAAAAAGATCTTCCTCATGCTCTTTTTAAGGTGTACGAGGGTGCAGGGCATATACCAATGGAAGAGATTCCGGAACAAACTGCAAAAGATGCTTACGAATTTTTAACGGGGAAAAAGTTTTTCACAGCCATGCAATAATAGTAGAGGGACAGGGGGCAATAGTTTTTGTCAACAACCCGTGGAAATTTTTATAATGTGTTAATATCATTACACCCCAGCTTTATTTTTTTACCCTCAAATTTCAGGATATTGTTATCCACCAGGTACTCAAGAGTAACAATAATCCATCCTTTTGCCAGCCATCTTCGCTCAAAAGAGCGGGGATATATACTATTCAAAAGTCTTTCAAATGTTATGCCATGTTTTTCATTTGCAACAATGGAATAGACCTGAATGGTGCGAAGCTTGCGGTATTCTATTATCTGTTTTATTCTTTCTTCAGGATTCACGATAGGACTGCCGTGAGCGCTCAATACCAGTTTTAATTTTGGCAGGCGCAGGCACGCTTCAAGAGTATTATAATATTCTTGCAGGTTGGAACGCGGCGGTCCAAGCCAGGTATAAATGCTTCGCAGAATATTGTCGCCCGCAAACAGGATACCTTCTTTTTTATCATAGAGCATGATATGGTCATTGCAATGACCAGGTGCGTGTATGATACCAAAATTATAACCATCTATAGAAATAGTTTCTCCTGACCTTACAGTAGTGTCATGCGATTGCAGGAACGCAATACCATACACTTTTTTATACATGGTTCTGAAAATAAACTGAAGCGGTAATTCAGACATACGTTCAAACATTGAAGAGTATCTGTACTTTTGCAATGGACTCAATGTATATGAATCCCTGTATGCATGTTTATTTAATAAAACACCGGCCATTTGCTCGGTGAGCATGACTTTAAGCCCATAATGATCCTTCAATTGCTTTAATCCTGAAAAATGATCAGGATGCGTGTGGCTTATCAAAACCCGTGAAATCTTCCATTTTTTATTACGGCTTTGTATTGAGTTAATTGCATCACCTACCTGACGTATAGATGCATCATCCCCGTAACCAGCATCAAAGATCATGCCTTCATCACCGGCAATGATATATATATTTACAGGAGGAGCAATTCTGCGTGGCTTGTGCTGAACTACCTTAAAAATTTTAGGATATATTTCTTCACAGGGATTCATTGCTATGCACTATCGTTTTTGTTTTTTAAATACCAGGCAATGCCATTCGTCCATGGTTTTATTATCAACCAATGTGCAGTATTTTTGCATTAATGTAGCAATCCCTTTTGCCCAGCGATCATGGATGCCACTTGCTATTAACGTTCCACCTTCTTCAACCAGAGACGCTAATACAACGGCATTCTTTTCAATAATATGGGACAGCAAATTTGCAACAACAATTTTATACTGAATGCCGCTTCCCACTTTTGCAATATCCAAAACAAAAAAATTAATTTTATTACACCCGTTATAAGCTGCATTTTCCTGTGCGCGCTGTATTGCACAGCTATCAATATCAAATGCATCAATGCTACCAAACCCAAAAAGCTCTGCTGCTATGGCAATGATTCCGGTACCGGTGCCAGCATCACACAGTGAATATAAAGAACGTTTTTCCGGGGCGATAGTTCCGGCAATTGACTCAAGTGTCTGAATGCACATGCGTGTGGTGGGATGAGTTCCATCACCAAAAGCATCCTTTGGATTTATGGCAATGGCATATTTATAGGAACTATCGCACAACTTTCCTTTTGTTGCCGGGAAAATAAATACATCCGGTGTGACAGCTATGCCATTGAAAGAATCAAGATAGCGATATTTCCAGATTTCTTCATCAAGTGTTTGTATGGAAAGGATATAATCACGGGCACATGCAGGAATTTCCTCTTCCGAATTGAACAGTGCAATGATAGCTTTTTTATCATATAATATGGAAATACTTTGAGCATGCTCTTCAAGCTTGTTAGTCAATTCTTCATCAATATCAGCAGTAAAATACACCTGAAACATGTACCATTACCCGCAACGCGAAAAACCACATATGCGACATACTGAACAGCCCGATTCAAATTCCAGCGGGCCGTGGCATTCAGGGCACACACCCACCATAACGGTATCGCTGCCCTTGCCGTTTGTTTCCGCTATATTTTTATGCATGTCGTCAACACTTTCATTCTGATGAGCATCAGGATTTATATATCGCTCCATGGCTTTTGCAATTGCATCAGCGCAGGAATAAATCCTTCCGCCTTTAACCCATGCCTGGTTTGGACATCGCACACCTTTTAGCTGCTTAATTATCTGCTGGGGCTCAATTCCTGAACGTAGTGACAATGAAATCAACCTGCTTACTGCTTCAGTTTGACTTGCTGCACAACCGCCGGCTTTGCCCATGGTGGCAAAGACCTCAAACAGGCCATATTCATCTTCGTTTATAGTGACGTACAGTGATCCACAGCCGGTATTCATCTTTAATGTTTTACCCCAGGTAACATCCTTCCGTGGACGTGGCTGTATTTTCAATACCGTACGTTCCAGCGGCTTTTCTTTTTCAATCTGCAATACCTGTGATTCACGTGAGCCATCGCGGTATACTGTTATGCCCTTGCATCCCAATTCAAACGCCAGTTTATATACGGTTTCAATATCCTGTACCGTTGCAGAATTGGGGAAATTGACAGTTTTAGAAACAGCATTATCAACAAACTCCTGGAAAGCAGCCTGAATGCGCACATGCCATTGTGGGGTAATATCATGTGCGGTAACAAAGATTGCTTTTATATCATCCGGGATTTCGTCAATATGAGCTGCCGAACCTGTTTTTGCAACCTTCTGCATCAGTTCTTCACTGAAGATACCTTTTTGTTTGCAGTATTCCACAAACAGCGGATTTGACTCAACAAGTTTATTGTTATCAAGCACATTGCGCACATAGGCAAGTGCAAATATTGGCTCAACACCACTGGATGTACCCGCTATAATACTTATGGTGCCTGTTGGGGCTATTGTGGTAGTAGTAGCATTGCGAAGTGGTTCCTGACCTTTTTCAGCATACTCTGAAAGCGGAAAGTTTGGGAATGCACCTCGCTCCTTTGCCAGTGCACGTGAAGCCTCTTTGGAAGCCTCCTGAATAGTTGCCATGACATTCTTTGCAATGCTCAATGCTGCTTCAGAATTATACGGTACGCCAAGTGCTATAAGCATGTCAGCAAAACCCATAACGCCAAGACCAATTTTACGGTTTGCTTTTGTATTTGCTTCAATCATGGGAAGAGGATATTTATTCACATCAATAACATTATCAAGAAAATGAACCGCTTTATATGTTATATCTTTTAATACTTCATAATCAATAGCTGCAGCACCACCATTATATACCACGCATCGGGCCAGGTTAATAGAACCCAGATTACATGATTCATACGGCAACAGTGGCTGCTCACCGCAGGGGTTGGTGCTTTCAATCAGCCCAATTTTCTTTAATACATTCTTTTCATTTATCCTGTCAATAAACACTATACCCGGTTCACCATTTTTCCACGCCATCTGAACAATGAGCTCAAACACTTCACGTGCCTTTAGCTTTCCTGCCGGCTTGCCACTTCGTGGATTAATAAGATCATATTCTTCATCATTATCAACAGCCTTCATGAAAGCATCGCTTACAGCTACTGAGCAGTTAAAATTGGTCAGCGCATCATTTTTTTCTTTAGCACGTATAAATTCCTGGATATCAGGATGGGTAACATGCAATATTGCCATATTTGCACCACGCCGCGTACCACCCTGCTTTATTGTTTCTGTGGCAGCGTTGAATATATTCATGAATGATACGGGGCCGCTGGATACCCCTTTTGTAGTCTGGACTACATCATTTTTGGGTCGGAGCTTTGAAAAAGAAAAACCTGTGCCACCACCACTTTTATGTATTAATGCCATGTGTTTAATTGCATCAAATATGCCATCCATTGAATCCTCTACTGGCAGCACAAAACACGCCGAAAGCTGACCCAAAGGCCTGCCTGCATTCATTATTGTTGGGCTGTTTGGTATAAACAAAAGATCAACCATCATTTCATAAAATGTGGTTGCTACCTGATTGACATGCCTGGTATCTTTTCCATACAACAAATCAGCTGAAGCGATATATTTTGCAATGCGCTCAAACATCTGGCGCGGTGTTTCAATAACATTTCCTTCCTCGTCTTTTGCCAGATACCGTTTTTCAAGGACAATACGCGCGTTTTCAGTAAGTTTAGGTTCTTTATCCGAATGTATTGTTATTTCATTCCAGTTCTGTACTTTTGCACTCACACAAATTCCTCCATAAAAAAATAATACACAACCCTATACATGTAAATAATGTATATAATTATAAAAAAATAATCAATACTGCTATGAAATACTATGACTATGCGGGAATCAAAGATGCTATGTATGCATTAATATTTGTCAACAATCATTTATTAAAAAAAGTTGTACCCAAACCATATATGCTATCTTTAGCTACAGAAATTAAACCGGCATCAAAGTTTAACTAACTCCTGCAACCATTGAATAAAATTCTTTAAAAAGGTACCGCGAATCGTGGGGACCAGGATTAGCTTCAGGATGATACTGTACACAAAATACAGGCAGCTTTTTATGCCGTAAGCCTTCAACGGTATTGTCGTTACAGTTAATATGTGTTATCTCAATATCCGGAATTTTTTTCATGGATTCATAGTCCACCGCAAACCCATGGTTCTGCGAGGTTATTTCAACTTTTTGTGTTAATACATTTTTTACCGGCTGATTTCCACCCCTGTGACCAAACTTAAGTTTATAGGTTTTGGCACCAAGACCCAACGCTAAAAGCTGGTGACCCAGGCATATTCCAAAACATGGAATTTCTGTTTTTAAGATATCTTTTACTAAAATCTTTGCATAGTCAACTGCATCAGGATCTCCCGGGCCATTGGATAAAAATACACCTTTAATGCTGGTATTTTTTAATACTTCTGACAATGGTGTAATACCCGGATATACAATAACATTAAACCCTTCAGCGTCAAGCAGCCGCAAAATGTTGGTTTTAACACCAAAGTCAAATACCGCAACCGTTGGTGCTGTGTCACTGTGCGTTCCAAATGCATACGGCTTCTGGCACATAACAGCGCGGGTTAAATCAAGCCCTGCCATGGGCGGATGAGATAGCACCTTTTTAAGTGCCCCGGCTTTATCAAAAAAAATTCCTGCACGCATTGCACCTTTGTCGCGTATATGACGGGTGAGCTTTCGTGTATCAACGCCTTCAATACCAGGTACCTTATGCTCTTTCAGATAGTCATCAAGTGAACGTGTTGCTCTAAAATTTGAATAGCTTTTACTATATTCTTTAACCACAAACCCTGCAACCTGAATACGCGATGATTCAACATCATTATCATTAACGCCGTAATTACCAATCATGGGATAGGTCATGGCAACTATCTGTCCGCTATATGATGGATCGGTTAATACTTCCTGATATCCACTCATAGATGTGTTAAACACCACCTCGCCCAGCGCCTGGCCCTCCCAGCCAAAGTGAGTCCCCTCAAATGTTGTCCCGTCCTCTAATATAAGAAATGCTTTTTCAGGCATACCATACCTTTCTTTTATCAGTTTGTATTTCCATTATATTGCAAACATACATCACTTCAATAATTTTTAGAAAAATATGTGTAAAAACACAGTTCACTGCCAAAGCTACTCATCCCAACATTAATGGGGGTAGTGTTGTGCGATAGTTCATACGTATCAACCGTATATGCAGGAATAGCAATCCATGCATGGATAAGCTCCACCAGTTTTACCCCTGCAAGTATACCAGGCAGTGCACGTCTGTTACTGCCCTGCCATGTATATGCAAGCAATCCTCCCAGTGTAAACTCAGAAAGCCAGTAGCCGTATCCCCACAACCTGTTACCTTTATAGAAAAGCCCCCCTCCCGGAACTATCGCCGAAACAAGTACTGCAGTTATATCCTTATTGGCAAAAAATGGCGGCAGATACCTATGCTTTTCGTAAGCATACGAAAGCTGGTCAAAAAACGCCACCGTATAGGTAACCGGAAGCGTTGCCCACAGGTACACATGCAGACGGTACTGCGCATCAGTTTTATTACGATCCTGTATCCATGGAAAAAAATTGACTTTCCCCTTCCCAAGTGCAGGGACAAGCCCTAACTGTACTATGACTGCACCGGCACCAATATACACGCCCTGCCACCGGGGCTCAGTATGCGTAAATCCCAGATAATGTGTTGCCAGAAATGCACCATAACCGGGAAGCAGGATGTTGCCAAACGGATTAACAACACAACAGCCCTCAATTGCACGCTTGCTGTCGCTGTCGCCTTTCAGCAATTCTTTACCCGAGCGCTCAAAGGCTATATTTTCATGAATCTTTGCTGTGACAGATTCAAACAAATCATTTTTACACACAGGTGAGTTCATTGCAAGCGTATCACCTGTACTGTAATCACCATCAAGCTGTACTATCGATGTATAGCGGCGCACAACGTTTACCGTGCATCGTTGTCCGTTTAATAGTGTATATGTTTTTTCTGTAAGCCCATGCCATTGCCCTGCATTGACAATATAGGTGCGTGCATCAACTTTTGTTTTTATGCTGAAGTGCAATACATTCTGATGCCGCTTGATAATCTCCCTCTTAGCTTTAAGGGGGATATTTTTGGCGATAGTTCCCTGCACCATTACTGTTTCATTATTAAATGTTACCGTGTCATCAAGCGGTTTAAACGACAGCTCACAGTAATACACCGGACCCACCATAAAAACTCGCATATACAAAAGCAGCGATACCCCATACAGATGCGCCCTGCCAGCAATATCATCTGGTGACTGTATGCCTGTCATGCCAACAAAACTTTCTGCATCAGCCGGTACAAGCTGTCTGCATTCAACAAAGGCTTCTTTTACAGCATTTTGTGTTATACTGCTTAACGCCTGTATCATTGGTGTCTGTATACTTGAATTAATGATAATGACATCAACAGGCATATCATCTGCATACACTACGTTCATGCATAGCATAACATACACAGACAGCATACATACCATCAAAAATGCATTGCGCATGATATTCCAATCACCTTTTCATAAGGATATATCCAAAAATTGGGTGAAACATCTACAGGGCTAATGTCACTGGTTACTGATAATGCATACGGGACATTCACTGTATGAACTATCTCCACTATTTTTAAAAGCGATAGTAACCCGGCAAAAGCATACATGGCTTTTGAATGTGATGAACCCAGCGTATAACGGTTGTTCTCCTCATCCCGGCTTTGTGGTTTTGCATAATTATACAGCAACCCATACACACATATATTGGTCAGATGAAAATAAACGTATCCCCACAGGCGATAGCCTTTATAGAACATGCCGCTTCCAGCCCCTATCAGGGCAAGATACATTTCAGTAGTTGAAGAACCCATCGTTGGAACCTGCCCCTGATAATACCGTGCCTGCTGCAAGTATTGATGTGAAAATGCATCAACAAATGAAGGCATGCCCCCGGCAAGAAGCATATACCAGGCAAAGTAGTATAATGCCATCTGATTTCGTGAAATATCATTATGATTTTTTTTTAGCTCAGCAGGTCGGTTTATAAAACCCCAGATTTCAAGCCCAATATAGGGCACCACATTGCCTGCCCACAATAGAAGCCCTTTGTAGTCTTCACTGGTATAGTAGCCAAATAAAGGGACAACAAGAGGCATTGACGCACTTGCCGGAACAGTAAAAGCCATTAATATGCAGCTTTCCTCAATCTGTGATTTTTTAAAGACAATCTCTTTTTTTCTGCCATAGTAAAAATTTTTTATATTGTCAGCTTCTTTTTTAAAATCAATGAGAATTACCGAACCATCAGGAACTCCAGCAACTAGTTTATTGTTACTAACCTCAACTGTGCCGCACGGAATCAGCACCGTATAATCTTCATATACAGTCTGCATTGTATAGAGGGTATATGTGCCATTAATGATATAATCACCGGTAACAGCATTATGTTTTACTATGAGAGGTAGTTTATACTGCTCACACAGCCTGGCCAGAAAATGGGACGCTATTTCTTCTGCAATGTAACTTGATTCACGGTCAGCTTTGTCCAGGATATTAACTGCAACTGTTGTTGTGTAACTGCAGAATTGTTTCCCATAGTATGGCATGCCAGGCCCATAAGCGTTAATGGTTATTGTATAGCCCTGTACAGAGCGCTCCACTGTACCCATAACAATAATCTGTAAATCAGCCTGACTGGCAAATTGCAGTATACATTGCTCTTCATTACACGGCAGGCGCTGCAGCTGCTTTAGCAGGTTATCAGGATTTAAAACATCAAATATACCAAGTGACGTTGCAATATTTACACAATGACCGCGGATAAGCGTTGCTAAATAATTTTCATCAGAAGAATATCCCCGTATAATGCCAAACCCTGCTTTGGGCTTTGCATACACCAGAAAAGAAAATAAAACAACATATAGTACTATGATGCTGGCTATGGTATGTTTTACATGGATATACACGCAAACCTTCTTAAAAACAACACTGTAAAATTTTCTGCGCACTATTTGATGACAATATCATAGGGATACAACAACAAAACCTCTTCACGGGAAAGTGTTCCTTTAGCCAGTGCGTTGATGACATACTGTAATATACCCGACAGTGAGGCCTGAAAGCTTGTCCCTTTCAGTAACTTCCGTAAGTCCATATCTTTCTGAGGCAACTGCACTACCTGAAATTCCCCTTTGACATGTGCAAGAGTTGCTGCATAGGATATTGCTGCTATTAGCCCGCCTTCTTTATCAGCAAGCCCGTTTCCCAGAGCCTGGGCACCGGTGAATACTTTCCCCTCAGCAACTGATGGAATGCTTTCTTTTGAGATATTCCTTCCCGTTTCAACCTTCTGAATAAACTCATTATAGGTAAAATCCACGCTTTTCTGGATAAGCTGCTTTTCTTTTTCCGTGAAAGACCTTGACTCGGAAAAAATATCTGCAAATTCACTCATCCTGATTGTTTCTTTATTAATGCCTAATTTACTGTACAATTCCTCTACATTAAATTTTCCAAATATAACACCTATTGAACCGGTAATGGTTGCCTTGCTGGTAAAGATAGTATCATTTGTACAGGCTATATAATACCCACCTGACGCTGCAATATTGCCAAACGATATAACTATCGGCTTTTTATAGCGCTTTTTCATTGCAACAAGCGTATGCCACATCAAATCAGAAGCAATTGCTGAACCACCCCCCGAATTAATACGGATAACAACTGCTTTTACATCTTTATCTGCAAATACCTTTTCAAGATATTTTTGATAGTTACTATCGCCTATCATTGCCGGCGACAGAAAACCGTCCTCTTTAGCATCACCACGTATAATATTCCCCTCAACATAGATAACAGCAATCTTTGGTTTCCGGCCCCACTCATATACAAACATCTTTTCCTCAATATAACTATCGCATGGAACCAGGTATGATAAGCCATATCGCTCAACACCCAACCGTTGCAGCACCTGGTAAGGCCTTGCAATTTCATCAATAAAGCCCATAGATTGCGCCTGCTGTGGTGTTAGAATGCCACCTGCTATGCATTGCTCTACCTTCTGAACCGATATATTTCTGTCATGAGCAATATCCTGTATGTACTGCTGATTTAAATCTTTCAGCAAGGAAATAATATTTTCTCTGGCAGCATCTGACATCTGCTGGCGTGTGAACGATTCGCCAAATGATTTATACTGACCTTTTTTAACCTCTTCAAACCTTATTCCAACTTTATCAAACAACCCCTTGAAAAAGTACACCTCAGCCTTAAGCCCTGTAATGCCAAAAGGCTGATTGGGAACATAATATATTTTAGATGCTGACGACGCAATATAGTATTCAACATTGCCCATTGATGCAAGGATACAGTATACCGGCTTGCCTCTTTGCCTGCATCGCCTGATTTCTTCTCTCAGTTCCTGTGCCTGTGCAAAATTTAAAGCAGGTGCATCTATTTGAATTAATATACCTGCAATACTTTCATCATACATTGCCTCACGCAGTGAACGCACAAGCTCAAAAAATGATACCCTTGATGGCTCAAATAAGCCTTTATCCTTAACCTCTTTAACCTGATCCCGCAGTACTATTGACAAATACCGCATCCTGGAACTGAACGCATTCCTGAAACGCTCTTCAGTTAATGTAATACCAAAGGTACAGGCTGTTGTCTTCTGCTTATCAAAATTCATATACCCAAAATCATAGAGTGATGTACCGCCAGTTCGTGATGATATGTCAAACGGGATGGCCAGGGCAAACGATATATTGCTATCCAGGTCATACTGCAAAGAGTACATGATATCATGCCACACCATTCCTGAAAGGGTAAACATATGCAATACATCGTTCCATGGTTCACCCTCATACCGTTTGATGTCCCATGCAAATGAAAGAGAATTCCCAAATGGACGAATTCCAATAGAATACCATTCACGCTGTTTTAATGTAATCCCACCTGATGATGGCTCATTGGCATGATCAACGACCATACCAAATGAAATAAACCGCCATGGCAATACCAGCAAACTATACCCCCATGATTTTACAGGGTCACTATTCACAGTATACCGGTTATAACGTATTCCAGCACCCAGCCAGTCAGTAAGCATAATCCCTTTGGCAAAATACCATGAATGCCCTTCTGTTTTTATTACTTCTTTTTCAGCAAATAAGGCTTCAACAGTGCTATATGCGATAGTAAATCCATAAAACGTTGTAGCGGCATAATGTGTCCCTATATCACCGGAATTAATGTGTGCATAACGATACTGCAATGAAAAGCCTTCATTAATATCAGCAAAAACTGGATTGATATAACTATACGATGGGATACCTGGCATCGATACCGTAGCGCCTGGCATTAGTATATCAGATGCCTGTTGCTTTATATCAGGGAAGGCATTCCCGATAACTATCGCATCAATCAAAATGCATGCCAATAACAGTAATGTCATCCTTGATATATTCCTGGCCAAATGTAACAATCCCTTCTGTAATTGCATGGATTTTCTCCTCAATAGGTTTCGTTAATGACTGGGTAAGTATTGTATTCAATGAATCCTCGCCAAATGTTATATCACTATTGCCATTATACAGATCTGTCAATCCATCTGTATACAGTATCATCTCGTCACCTGTACTGAATGAATAGCGCGAGGGATAATACTGTGCCACAGGGTCAACACCAAGTATTTTGGATCTTCCTTCCAGATGATATATTTTTTTATCCTTAGAAACCACCATCGGTGCTATGTGCCCTGCATTGATGTATTCCATTGATCGCGTCAGCTTATTATACAGGCCTATAAATAACGTTATAAGTTCAAATCCCGTATAGCGGATAGTTAAAAAATGATTTAATTCGGCAACTACTTTATCAATACCTTTATTTTCTTTTAACATCCCGTTGATCATGGCACTGGTGGCTGATAATATCATTGCAGCAGATAACCCATGGCCTGATATGTCAGCAATAACAACTGCCACTCTGTTTTTATCCACAGGGATGATATCATAGTAGTCGCCCGTTACCTTTAAATACGGCCGTGAATAAATTGAAAACTGAATACCACAATCATGTGGCGGCTTCTTTGGGAAAAGGCGCAATTGTATATACGAAGCAAGGTCCAGCTCTTTTTCGTAATCCCGTGCATTAATATATTCTTGCAGTGCTTTGCTGTTGACCATAAGCTGATGCACCTGTAATGCAAGCATAGACAAAAAGTTAAGTTCAATATTAGTAAAGTAATCACCTTTATTATGTAATAGCAACACACCCTGCAATGAATTATCAATAAATACAGGTATACATGCTTCAATATTATTTTTCCTGATATACTCTTCAACCACTTTATCATTTTCCTGATTAGAGAAGAAACTGGCTGAAGTAATGGTTTCACGTCTGTTTTTAAAAAAAGTAATAATTGCAGATTCTGAAGTTGCAGCAACAACCCGTTTGTCATCATAATTGAAATCATCAAGAACGATGTACGTAATTTTTTGAACTTTAACCAATGCTTTTAATTCCTGTTCAATGGAATCTAACTTTTCTTTAAGATTTTTGGGTGATGTGATTATCTCGGTTATTCTTTGCAAAGATAGTGAATATTCATCGTTTTTTAAAAATATAATATCATCAAGCGCATGAACAATAAGTAACCGTATATATAAAAGAACACAAACAGCTACAAGAAAAATTGTGATAATAAGCCAGGGCCAGAGTATAATTGAATAAAAATTAAATAAATAGATCAATCCGGTTGCAACAGCTATTGCAATAACTATATCAACCAGCATAATAGTGATATTTTTGGGAATATTTGCTATTGAGCCCACACTATAATTTGCTAAAAGACCATTGCCTATGCTAACCGGCATGGCAACAATCAGTAGAAGTAGAAATAATGGATGAACTGACATATCAACAAACATCCCGGCACACAATATCACTATTGGTAGTATACCTCCAGCAAAGATAGCACCGGCCACCACACTATTTCTTTTCATTAAGAAACGGATTTTTGAATGATATGGGAACAGCAACAGAACCATTATAACAAAATTCAGTATAAGCATCATCACAATAGTAGACGTGTATACTATTTCAAAGGGGAAACTTTTAAAAAAAATAAATGCATTTAAAATTATTGACGGAATAATAACCAATACATAACAAATGTTTCTAAACACAATGAAATTATCACGCATTGTAAAAACAACATAAAAGAGCGACAGCGGAATAGCAGCGCTTATTAAAGGAAAAATGGACTGTACTGTATGAATAAAAAAAACATCTATGTATACAAGAATATTAATAGCCACAGAATATGTTACCACTGCAAACAGCTCAGCAGACATATCTCTGCGGGCATACAAAACTCCAAATCCCCACATAATCAGGAAAAGTGAGGAACATGCCAGCATCAATACAAGCCATAACGGTGTATGTACAGTATTATGTGTAAAAATATGCGTATGAACTGTATTACCAATGAAGACTTTACAATCAACTTCATAATCTTTACCATAACTACCTTCCAGTGATTTTGTTTTGCAGGAAAGCAAATAGGCTTTAAATGCAGTATGTGGTGATATGTATAACGGATAGTAAAAGGTTTTGCCAATGAGCAGTCGATCAAATGGATAGTGTAGTGCATTTGTATAACCATTGTACACTGTAAATATAAACAATGCGCTATATATGGTACAACATAGTATAATAATAATCCTTTTCATAGCTATATTATTTTATTAGTCTTTTATTGCCAGGATAAAATCATCTTTGTTCATATTTAAAATACGTGATAGATTTTTGCTGGTACAGGTAAAATCATTATCAGTAATATTTGCAACAATATCTTTGGTTGTAACAAACAGGTATTGCGGTTTTTTTATTTGCGTTATCCCTTTTGCATACTGTATTGATGATAGTTTAAAGTTTTTTTGTACAAATATATTCATTTTAAATGTCCGGGATTTACTTATACAGTATTGCTTATTCGTTTTCTTTATAATTACTAAGGGTAAATGTTCTTCAATAAGCTCTTTCTTTTGCAATACGTCATTTATCTTTTTCAGCATACGATCCGGTAAAAACCCTAATCGAGCATAACTCTGTAATAACACGGTTATTGCAGGAATTAATAATGATAATAATGAAATATTTGCTTTTAAGTGACAAACCATAATATATGATGTTGCAGGATCAGCATTATATATATGAAAATAGTACTTGGTATCACCCTCCTCTTTATTAATAACAAAATACTGAGAGGTCTGTATGATTCCTTCAGAAGGGGATAAAAATTGTTTCAGTACCTTATACCCTAATTCATATTCTTTTTCAATTTCTTTGCTTTTTAAAAGCTCATGCATAAAAAAACTATTTACCATCACGATGGCAATTTTTGAAGCAAGAGCCTTCAGCATCAAAATATCACGTTTTGATATCCTCATTTTTATGTCACCCAGTATTATAAGCCCTAAGAATATATTATGGTAATAAATTGGAATAATTATCTCGGCACCCAGTTTTTCCATTTCAAAAATGATTGTACGCTGGAAATGTAAGGATGGATCCATTTTACTTTTGATTAAAATATCATCACTTGATTGGATAATTTTTAAAATAATATTATTTTTATCAATATGGGCTTTTCGTATCACTTTCTGTTTTTGCTGTTTCTGATAATAAATTGTGTAATCATCGCTAGCATGAGAATAAAATATTAACAGCCCCATCTTAACGCCAATATACTGCAACACTTTATCAAAGATAACCTTGATGATGTCATCAAATGACTGCAACGATAAAAACATGTCAACTGTCTGAATATAGAGATCTTCATACTTCAAAGGGATTATCTTTTTATAAAACCGTTCAATATAATAGGTATAAAGAGGAAAGATGGTTACAATGGCAAAAACTATAAATATAATAAGAAGATTGCCTTCAATCTGTACAGCATGAAGCATCCACCCAAAAAGCAGCAAAAGGGAAAGAAAAACAATATTAATCCCCTGAATGATTAACTGGCGAAATACCCTCATATACTGTTACTATCTATCCTGTTACAAAATGTTTTTTGAAATCCTTCAATACTTCCTTAAAGATATCTTCCACTCCCGGATTACCCTGTATAACAGCAAAGGTAGAATCTGCTATGGACAAATAATTCCCTCTGATTGTTTCAAGAGCATGCAATGTTTCAAATATTTCTTTATTATCACCTGAGCGCCTGTGTATTCGCTCTAAAGCATTAGCAGGTTCAATATCAATGAAATACACCCTTTCAGGTACAGGGAATCCTTTTTCAATATTCATCCTGAGGATGTCGGAAGGGGTGTTGCCATTGCCTGCCTGATAGGCAGCTGTTGAATAAAAATATCTATCAACTATCACCACATACCCTTTGTTGAGCAATGGCAGTATGTTATGTTCCACATCATAAGCTCTATCCTTGATAAAAAGTTCAAGAAGCTCATCCCTGGTTCCGGGGATTTCTCCTTTTAGCATTTTACGAAGCAATTTACCATGCTGACTGTCCGTTGGTTCCTGCAAAAGGACCGCTGGTGCTATCGCCCTGCAAAAAGTAAACAAAAGATTTGCCTGCGTGGATTTGCCTGCACCATCTATTCCTTCAAAGACAATAAAAAGCGGGGTTTTAATCTTCATGATTGTGATTTTTTATAGAATATATGAGTCTTTTTTTACATACCCTTTCACGAACTTTTCTTTATAGTCCTCATACCCCGGTCTTTCCAGCAGCCCAAAAGTAAAACGTTTCCCCTGTTCCACCGCAGGCTGATCATATGGATTTATGTTATACAGATAACCGGCATATGCAGTTTGCATTTCCAGAAACATGATTAACTGGCCAACAGCCTCTTCATCAAGTTCTGGAAGAATGATCGATGCATTAGGCCGGCCAGCTTCTTTCAATACCAGCTCAGTTGCCTGTTCTTCAAATTCATTCAGTTTCCGCAAACTTTTACCGCCAAGGTATTCAAGCTCCTGTTTACCTTTGTAAAACTGCGGCATTTGTATATCAGTTCCAAAGCCCTTCAGTTTAAGAAATGTTATAACCTTATCATGCGGCCCTTCTAAATAAAGCTGCAGCTGAGAATGCTGATCAATAGTTCCAAGAGCAGCCACAGGCGTCAGTCCCACCATTACCTCTTTCCCCTGTATATCAAAGCGCTTACCCAACGACTCTGCCCATAACTGACGGTACCAGTCGGCAAACAGGTACAGCTTGCGTGTATATGGCATGAGCACATTAATACGTTTATTCTTTTTTATATCAAACAGGTAATGAAATGCTGCATTTAAAAGCGGTGCGTTTTCCCATACATTGTTGCCATAATAACGCTGTACAACACTTGAAGCACCTTTGAGCAATCCATACGTATTAATCCCCAGAAATTCAGCAATCACCAGCCCAACAGCTGACAGCACTGAAAATCTTCCACCAACATTTGCCGGAACAGGGAATGATACAAACCCTTCTTCCTTTGCTATCTGTCGCAATATACCTTTGTCCGGATCGGTTACTGTCACTATATGTTTTTTATAGTCTTTTGTGTGTTTTTTTATTGCATCCAGTAAAATTGCAAAGTTTGCATTGGTTTCAGTAGTGCCACCCGATTTTGATATGACTAAAAACAATGTTGATGGTATATGCATTATCTTCAGTAACGATTGCATCTCACCAGGATCAACATTATCAAAAAAATACGCCCTGCACCGCGTACCACGGTCTGTGTCAGGCAATTCATTAAGATAAATATCCGCCAGAGCATTTTTCAATGCCTGCGGCCCCAGCGCTGATCCACCAATACCAATCAAGGCAACTGTATCACACCAGGGCACAGTTGCTTTAAATGCACGTATATCCTCAACAATAGAACCAGCAAATGGCAATTCCAGAAAACCCAACAACCCTTTTGCTTTTTCATCATCCATTCGCTTAAGTGCAGCATCACATTGTGGTGCAAGCTCGTCTATATCCTTTTTTGCAATACCATGCTCTGAACCAATAAACTCATCCATAAAATAATTAAAATCAAACTGAATCATGCCATCACTCCTGTATACGGTATAATTTTTTTATACTGCACAATCATCACATGTCAACCATATTATTGGCGATAGTTACTGATGAAAAAGAATTTTGTTTAAAAAAAAGGAATGGTGATGTAATCACCTGTGACGTGCCTGCGCTTTTTTTAATCTGTCCATGATGGCCTGCCCAAGGCCAACATCAGGTATTTCCTCCACATATATGACAGAAAGCTTCATTGCATCAAGTGCATGCAGGCATGCAAAAAGATTTGCCGCAGCCTGACGCAAATCACCATTATCAGAAAGATACATGACATGGATATTTTTAAATGAGATATCGCTTTTTTTATAAAGAATCATCCCACTGGAACTGTCGTCAGGAATGTTACTTACATCTTTGACCAGGACAATTTTTGTTGTGGGGGCATAATGATATGGCAACTGACCAGGGGCTTCAACCTGTGTATGTCGTATTAGCGATACTTCACCTGCAACAGCTTCAATATCTTCCACAGGTATCCCACCATGACGAAGCAATGTAACGCTATCTTTTTCTATTTTGATGATGGTGGATTCAACCCCAACAGGGCTCTGACCCCCATCCAGAATGATGTCAACCTTATTGCCCAGTTGCTTTTCAACATGATAGGCTGTTGTTGGGCTTAAATAGCCAAAGGGGTTTGCACTTGGTGCGGCTATTGGGACTCCTGCATGTTCAATCAGTTGTTGTGCAACATGGTGAGATGGCATTCGAACAGCAACGGTATCAAGCCCAGCAGTAACAATATCCGGAATTACATTTTTTTTTGGCAGGACTATGGTTAATGGACCTGGCCAGAACGTCTTTATACACTGTAATGCCATATCTGGTAGATATGAAACAATGTATTTTACCATTTCTAATGAACTGACATGCACTATTAATGGATCAAAAAAGGGACGTTGTTTTATTTCAAAAATCTTTGCCACCGCCATTGCATTCAGAGCATTTGCACCAAGCCCATATACGGTTTCAGTTGGAAACGCCACCACATTGCCCTGCTTAAGTGCCTGTGCTGCTTTCTGGATATTCGTTTGAGTTGCAGGATATATCATTTATTTACCGGTATCCTTCTTCCTTACATAAATATATTTGTGAACACGGGCTACCACTTCATCCTGTTCATCTTTAACCTGTGCTACAAATTCCGGAACTGCTTTCCCTTTTTCATCAACTTCCTTTTTTATCAGTTTTACCGTTTCATCAGGGATATAAAATTCAGCATGTACTGTTGAACGCCCAGGCCTTAAAAATTCAATTTTTGCAGATTTATCCCATACAATATACTCTTTCCCCAGCATATCCATTAATAAAATCATATAAAACGGGTCGCACATGGTATATAGCGATCCGCCAAAGTGTGTACCCACATAATTACGGTTATACCATGTAAGCTTCATCGATACCAAAACCTTATTTGCGGTATCATCAAACTTTATCCGTATTCCAGCCCCTAAAAATGGTGGATAAAGGTTAACCAGTTTTCTAAGTATTCGTTGCCGTGTTGTCATACTCACCTTTTTATTACATGTATAATGTATTGAGCTCAATAACAGTATGATATAGTATTATATAACATAATATAATTCATGCTAAAAATTTTCCTGGGCCATATCATGATTTCAAAATTGAATTGACGTGCCTGCTGAATTATACTAAATAATAATTCTACCTAACAAATCATTAATAATGCCATTGAGGTGAACCCATGAAAAATATTGTGTTGCCACTCATTATTGTATTGATGTTTACAACCATAGTTTCTGCTGCAAACAGTATTGGTGCTGGCTTCATTTTAGGTGATCCATCAGGATTAACAGCTAAAATTTTTATGGAAAAAAGCAATGCCATAGACATTGGCATAGGAGAATCTGCAGATGATTTATATATATATGCAGATTATTTACGCCATTTTTATGGTGTTTTCCCAATTAACGAACTTGTATTTTACCTTGGCGCTGGTGCAGGGTTTCATAAATGGGAAAAAGATGTAAAAAACGAGTCAGAAGAAGAAAACCGAATTGATGTACGTATCCCGTTAGGGATGGAATATACATTCACAAAAATACCCGTTGGTATATTTCTTGAACTTGTTCCTGCATTGCGCATTATCCCTGATGTGAATTTTGATATTCGCGGAGGTTTGGGGGCACGATATTATTTTTAATTATTGTATGTTTCACGCAGAGTATACACAGAAATACTCTGCGTGATGGTATCGCAATAACAAATCCTATTGGACTTTACCCACACCAATTTGATAAATTTCAAAACCATCTTTTTGCAATTTTTTCATGTTATACTGATTCCTGCCATCAAAGATAACCGGGTTTTTCAATCGCTTTTTGACCTCATCAAAATCCGGGCTTCTGAATTCTTTCCACTCAGTAACCAGCAGTAATGCTTCCGCACCAGTGAGTGCATCATATTTACTATCGCAATACTCAATGTTCTGTAATCCTTTGAGATAAAATCCTTTTGCCTGTTCTGTTGCCCTGGGGTCATAGGCTTTAACTCTTGCATTTCTTTTTAATAATTCTTTTATGATGGTGATGCTTGCAGCTTCACGCATATCATCAGTTTCAGGCTTGAAGGCAAGCCCCCAGATTGCAAAAACCTTACCCGACAGATCCTGGCCAAAACGTTTCACAACCTTATCCACCAGTGAAAGTTTTTGCCTGGCATTTACTTCCTCAACTGCGGTGATTATCTTTGGCTCATATCCGTAATCCCTTGAAGTCTTTATCAGTGCCTGCACATCCTTGGGGAAACATGAACCGCCATACCCAACACCGGGATATATAAAACTGTAGCCAATTCTGTGGTCGCTTCCAATACCAATGCGCACCATATTAACATCAGCTCCTGCCTTTTCGCAAATAGTGGCTATTTCATTCATAAAGCTTATCTTGGTGGCAAGCATTGCATTGGCCGCATACTTTGTCATTTCTGCACTTCGTATATCCATTGCTATAAAGCGCTCATGGCTGTGTGTAAATGGTGCATAGAGTTCTTTCATTACTGCAAGCGATTCGTCATCATCAGTTCCAATGATAACTCTGTCAGGTCGCATAAAATCTTCAACTGCAGCACCCTCTTTCAAGAATTCCGGATTGCTTACTACCATAACCTTGAATGTAACACCACGCTTTTTCAGCTCTTCCTGAATGGTTGCTTTAACTTTTTCAGCAGTGCCAACCGGTACTGTTGATTTATCTACAACAACTATGTCATGGTTCATGTATTTTCCAACAGACTGTGCAACATCAAGAACATACCGCAAATCAGCGCTACCATCCTCGCCCATCGGTGTTCCTACTGCAATAAACAGCACATTGGTTTTTTCAAGTGCTTCCTTAACATCAGTGGTAAAATGCAGATTCCCCTTTCTATAATTTTCAATAACAAGTTCATCTAATCCCGGTTCATAAATTGGTATAATCCCTTTTTTTAGTTTTTCAATCTTATCGCTGTCAGTATCCACGCAAATTACCGTATTACCCATCACTGCAAAACATGTACCGGTAACAAGACCCACATAGCCGGTTCCAACAACACTTATCTTCATATTTATATCCTCTCTATATACAAATTATTATTTACATTATAGCATGTTATAAAAACTATCGCACACATACACAAAACAATAATTACATACAATATTTATCAACAATTAATTTTGCAAAGTATAATGAACTGGTAAATGCCGGTGATATAGCATTGAGCACGTGTACCGTATGTGCATCATGATAGATACAAAAATCCATTACCAGCTCTTTTTTTGTCCAATCAATCAGCTGCGGTCGTATCCCTGCTTTGGTAGTTTTTTCAATGTCATTGTACAATAGCTCCTTAACCAATCCCCTTGCATCACGATAAAAAAAATAGCGAATATATTTTTTTGGTTCATCAAGTGCAACACTACGAAAGCCTTTATTGGTAAAAAGAAGCACCGCATCATCAAGCAGTATTGATGCACTTTCAAGCCCAAGTCCCTGCAGAAGCCCATAGTGTTCCCTGCCAAAGACAGGCATTGCAGTAGGCCCTATATATACATCGCCATAAGGATTTGCAGTAAAATGCACACCCAAAAAAGGATTCCTAATATCAGGTACTGGATAAATATTACCATTAACTTTAAGAGCACCTGATTTTTTTAATTTTGTATAGATTCCTTTAAACGGTATTAATGTTAAATTATGTGCCAGACCCCGGTGGTGGGCAATAACATCACTGTAGGCACCAGCACAGTTGATGAGTTTGCTAAATTGTATTTTGTAGTCACCTGCTATTATGGTATTTTCATTTTCAAAACGTTTAAACGGCGTATTGAACAATACATGCACACCTTTCTGTGTACAATCATCATATAATGCCTGCATCACCACCTTTGGATCAACCACAGCCGTCTGTGGCGAAAACAATGCTTCCTGATATGTTTTTGCGCAGGGCTCGATGTCAGCCAGCTGCTTTGCATTAACCAACTTCACTTCAACGCCATTATTTTTTGCGCGCGTTTCAAGCATGTGCAGCGTTTGCAATTCTTTACTGTTCCTGGCAACAATCACTTTACCGGTTTTGCGTACTAGCACACCTTTTGATTTACAAAATGACTTCATAAGTCTGTTGCCTTCAATACAGGTACTGGCTTTCATGCTTCCTGCTTTGTAATAAATGCCTGCATGAAGCACTCCGCTATTGCGTCCTGAAGCATGAAGACCGGCATGTTCTTCTTTTTCACAAACAACTATTTTTTTCTTTTTTTTAAGCGATAGTTCCCGTGCCACTGCCAGGCCAACAATACCCGCGCCAATAATACAGTATTCAGTTTCAATTTTCTTCATAAGACGTTTGTTCCCTCAATTGCAATCTGAGTGGCATTAATATGTGCTACATCACTTTGCCATCAAAAGCGCCAAAAGTATACGTAAATTTTATCAATCATATTGAAAATTATGGAATTATTGTAAGTATATCGCCATCGGAAGGAAATTCAATGGTTTTATCCAGAGAAGTAACCAGTGATTTCATTTTTAGAAGCTGTTCCTGAAAATTTACATCTATTATCGGATACACATGAACCGCATAAACCTCATGTGGCCATGAACCACTTTTTATTATTGTAACTACATCCTTTGAAGAAAGATGCAGTGGATATGTATCATCAGAAGCTATTCCCCATTCTATCACAGCAATATCTGCTGAGGAAAGCAGTCCCTGCAGTGCATCGCAGTAACCGGTATCACCGGTAATTGCCACTGACCGCGTACCAAAATCAAAACGGTATCCAGACGAAAAGTCGCCATGTGCCAGTGTAACAGCTTCTACTGTGTATCCATTACCTTCAAAGGTATCGCCATTGTTTAATTCAATCAGTTCCACCTTGAACGGCAGTGGATAGTCACCCATAAAAGGCAAAAGCCTGTCACGGTAAAAATTATGCAACCCCTTAGGTCCTGCAATTGTTAATGTTTCTGTTCTGTGTCCTGTATGGTCCCACATCTCACCCCATAAAAGGTCAGGGAGTCCCGATACATGATCAACATGATAATGAGTAAGGATTATTGTTGAAATGTTGCTGTAGTTGAAAGCAGGATCATTGAGCGAAGCAATTGCATGATATGCTCCGCCGCCACAATCAACACAGATAAGCTCGCCATCAACGGAAAACACCAGTGACTGGGGTTTTCGTGAGCTTGCATTGCAGGTCCCTGTTCCAATAAAAGCTAATTTTACCATAAAATTATACCTTTACAGATAGTATCACTGATAGTATAACAACGATATTCAAAAAATATAGTGATTTAGCAGAAATCATATTTAAAAAAATCATTAACTACTTATTGGTACTTTTAACCTATTTTGACGCAATAACATTTTATCCTTTATTAAATTATTTAATATAAGGATTCAGCTTTAATTTTGTTTAATAGAAAAAAACGTCAAAATTGCTCTGTATTACTGTTCGTATAAGGCTTTTTCTACTATATCCGGGTGTGGTCCCCAGTATACGGTTATGTAAAATATATTA
>DYLU01000101.1 GCA_020721905.1 Leptospira biflexa
TGAATAAATGGCCTTGATGTCTTCACGCGGGTTCATGTTTCATCACTTATCTGCAGGCAATGTTATGTACTCACCATTGAGACACACCGGTATCAATCCTCCGGTGGCGCCAACGGTTGCATCTACAGGACGTATTGCATGCGGGGTGCCTTTAGGGATATACACTGCCGCAGGAGTTGCAACCTGATATATTTCATCACCAAGCATAACCTCAAAGGTAATAGCTTTTTCATCGCCAATCATTAAGTACATCTCATCAAAGTCATGCTTATGCGGTGTTGCTCTGTCCATCTTTATGGCAATATCTTTCATCTCCTGCGTTATGGTTTTAATATATAAATACAGTGCCCATGCATTGGCCTGGGGTACCAGCTCTTTACCCATAAGTACAGGATATGGAATAACCTGGCTGAAATCATGATCAGGAAGTTCATTAACATTAATTGGTTTTCGCACAATAAGGTGTTCGTACTTGCCCATACATCCTCCCTATACGTGTATAAACTATTATTATATAATAAATTCATAACAAAATAGTTGCATTTACATACACTATTTTAGTATATTTATTATTATGATTGATGATATTAATGTCAAACACTTTACTGATGAATGGAACAACGCAGATTGCTAAACTGTAAAGTAATTGAAAATACAGTGTTGGCAATAATTATACTGTAATTTACCATAAATACCTTATGTTTACTATTACACATCTATCCACTATAAAGGGAAGAATATGATACCATTGTTAAAAAAGATTACATATTCATGTATATGTGTATTCTTTTCAGTCAGCATGCTTAATGCCAAAACACTGACAGTTGTCTTTCCGTTTTGCCCGGAAGATCTGGCTGATCAATCTGCCATATTATTTGAGTCACTTAAAAATATGACTATTGAAGGTATTTCAACAGACAGCATTCAAAAAGTCAGCTCATTTAACTCCATGCTGGAATTAAACGATGATAGTTCCCGTTTAGCAATTAAAAAATTTTCCAACAAGCGCAAAACTGACTATGTCCTTTTTTCGGAGCTATCGCATTCAGTAGGGCAGATAAGCATTGAATACAAACTGTATTCACGGGAAAATAACAATTTCATTGCAACATCGTTTGACCGGGCTTTGTATAACAGCATTCATCTTTCTGCAAAAACACTTGAAAAACAACTATCGCTCATATTACAAACAAAAATAATAAAAATCAGCAATGTTATAGCTCTGGGCGATAGTTCCTCAAATCAGATCACCGTGAATTTTGAAGTTTATGGTAACAGCAGTTCCTATTGCATACTGCGTTCGCTTCTGAAAGAAGGACCGTATGATGCTATTGCCACCATTTCCACCGCAACCTATACCGATACTGACGTTTGGCCTGGAATTGTTTACTGGTACAAAGTTCAGGCATTACAGGATGGTTTTGCAATAGACAGCTCCACACCTGTTTCAGCGTATTGTACACCTGTAAACAGGGAAAACCTTGACCTTGATAAGGTACTTTCGCAATATAAAAAGCCTGAGGAAAAGCCTCAGGATGAAGAACAGAAAGCCCTGATGAAAGAACATATTGCTATGATTAAACCGCACTACATGAATTCAGTTAAACTGAGAATTATGATGCAGGTGGTTAAATCATATATTTCCAGGGGGCAGCTTACCGTGTTAAAGGATTTTGATACAATAATTATGGATACCGAAAATAACGCCATATATTTCATTAAGAAAAATAATTATGTGGTAAAACTGGAAACTAAAAAGCCGTTTGAACTGCTTAAAACATGCAGCTACGATATGGAGCTTGTTCAAAAGCTTTTGCTCAATGCTATTGCCTTTGGGGTACAGGATGGGATCATTGAAATAACAGACGATGAGGGATATACAGCCCAGCTTCCGCTGTACCAGTCCATTGGTATTGCAACAACATACTTTAAGGAATATAAAAACTGGGCTGGTAATACCATTCTATGGAGTACATCAAACAAGGAAATAAAAACAAAGATGAAAGAGTATTCAAATCAGTGATGTTACCTTAAAATATTTACATAAACAGATATTGATAAAGTGTCGATAGTATACTAAAGAATACAGTCTCTTTTAAACCAGGGTTACAAAAAAATACATTACAGTAACGAGTATGTTATTTAAACGAAAAAAGAAAACACTTCCTGATGTATATGAGTTTACTGACGATGACGGCAAAAAATGGCTGCAGACATCAACAAAGGACCTTTTGTCCTCCAGGGAACTCAATGACATCATTAAGGAAATAGAAAAGGAAAAAGACGAAGGCGAAATTGTTATAGCCCGCATTGATTTTAAAAAAGTCAATAAGGAGTATTACGAACGCATTGTTGAACTTGAAGAAAAACTTAAAAAAAGAACTGAACTGCTCAAACGTGTGGTTAAAGAATCCCGTGAAACAATAGACCGCAAAAATAAAAAGATGAAAGAGCTTATTGAATATATCAAAAAGCTGCACCTTCTTTTGGCCTATTATAAGCTCTCACCTGAGGATTTTAATAAAATAGATTTTACAAAAGCATATACCCCGGCACCGGAAATGCTTGCCACTCCTGCTTCCATTGAGGTAAAAGAAAAAACCATTGAGTATATACCCGTCAATGAAGAAATTATACAGGATTAACATATTTTTTTATCATCAAATGTGTACTCCATTTTAATGTACGTACTTTTTCACTTTTACTTGACTGTTTACAGCAGCTGCAATTTCTTTGTTAGTACTATAAGCAAAGTTGTGGAGGAAAAACGGTGGCTCTTACAATATTCAATACACTTACCCGACGTCTTGAACCATTCATACCTGGTGGTGTACCAAAAGAAAAAATAGAAGATTATCCGCCAGTTACCATATATTCATGCGGACCCACTGTTTACAGCTATGCCCATATAGGCAACTTCCGCACATTTGTGTTTAACGACTTTTTGCGGCGCTATCTTAAATTCCGGGGATTTACGGTTAATCACGCCATGAATATCACCGACGTTGACGACAAAACAATTGCAGGCGCACTTAAAGATGCTATAACACTCAGGGAATATACTGACAAATACACAAACATATTCTTTGAGGATCTTAAAACCCTTAACATTGAACCAGTGGAACATTATCCCCGGGCCACCGAATCCATTGATGCCATGATTGATATTATTGCCCATTTAGATAAAAAAGGGCTTATCTATGAAAAAGATGGTTCCATCTATTTCAGTATTGCAAAATTCCACCGGTATGGGCGCTTAAGCAATGTTATTAATATGGATATTAAAGCCGGTGCACGCTATGACGCTGATGAATACACAAAAGAGGATATACGCGATTTTGCACTGTGGAAAGCACCAAAAGACAACGAACCATACTGGGATACCCCGTTTGGGAAAGGTAGACCAGGATGGCATATTGAATGTTCGGCAATGGTGCGCACAATCTTTGGCACCACTATTGACATTCACACCGGTGGCGTTGATTTAATCTTCCCGCACCATGAAAATGAGATAGCTCAGAGTGAAGCAGCCTACGATGAGCCATTTGTGCGCTACTGGGTACATGTTGAGCACCTGCTTGTAGAAGGCTCAAAGATGTCAAAGTCACTGGGCAATTTTTATACCCTGCGCGATTTGCTTCTTAAAGGGTATAGTCCGCGGGCAATCCGCTACCTGCTTTTAACCGCACATTACCGCAAACAGCTCAATTTCACCTTTGACGGGTTGAATCAGGCTGCTCAGGCACTTCTGCGCATTGATAACCTTGTAGCACGCCTTAATGATATCAAACAGGATGCATCACCCAATCAGAAGGTTATTGACCAATGCAACGCTTTTCTAACGTCATTTACCGAAACAGTTGATGATGATTTAAACATTGCAGGCGGCATTGGCATCTTTTTTGATTTCATCCATGATATTAATACCATGATTGATTCCAATTCAATAAGCAAAACAGATGCAGAGTATGTCATTAGTGTATTAAAGAAAGTGGACACTGTATTTGGATTTATTTTCTTCCCTGAAGCTGTGAATCTTAATAAAGAAGAAATTGAAGCACTGATTGAAGAACGCAACAAAGCCCGCAAAGAAAAAAATTTTGCAAAAGCTGATGCAATCCGTGACGAGCTTCTGCAGAAAGGGATTATACTACAGGATACCAAAGAAGGTACACGGTGGATACTCAAATCGTAGCCGGCCGCAAGGTGGTGCTTGAATATCTTTTCACCCTTCATGGGGATGCAACACTGTATATATCAGAATCTGCACATGGGAAAATCATCGATGTAATTATTTCTGCAGCGCATAGTAAAAATATTCCCGTGCAGAAGGTACATAAAAGCTGGTTTGCCTCCCACTGTACTACCAATCATCAGGGTGTGGCTCTTGTTATGAGCTATCGCCCCAGTAAAGAAGAAAGACAATTTGACTTAAAAAAGATTGCTTCCAGTCACGGCGTTATTGTGGCCTGTGATGAGATAACCGATCCCCACAACATTGGCTCCGTAATCCGCACCACCGAGGCTCTTGGCGGCAGTGCAGTAGTTGTAACAAAAGCACACGCCCCGGAAATTTCGCCAACCATAATCAAGGCATCAGCCGGGGCCACCGCTCATATCCCGGTTCACCAGGTGGCTAACTTAGCCCGATTCCTGGATGAAGCTAAAAAGGCAGGATTCTGGGTCATTGGAACCAGCGACAGAGGCACTCAACCAATAAATGCTATTTCAAACTATAAACCTGCAATTCTTATCATTGGCAGTGAAGGTAGCGGCATGCGACAGCTAACACAAAGCCTGTGCGATGTCATTGTACGCATTCCGCTGAAAGGAAATGTATCATCGCTCAACGCATCAGTTGCCTGCGGAATTGTGTTATGGGAACTGTTACACGAATAAATTATATCTCAATATTTTTCCCTGTGGTCTGCCATCTCTTCATTAAGTAGGGTTTATAGTGCTCAAAGACCACAGCCTGCTGTTCCACGATTTCTTCAGCTTCAAATGAATTCATAGAAAGCGTTTCATTAATAAATGACGCAATCCGTCCAAAATACAGTGGTACCATAAAATTTATAAGCCGTACCTTATTTATATGCCACGTATGATAAATTGCTGAAATTTCATAGACCACCTTAACCCATACTTCAATCGGAATACTGAATGTTTCAATATCCATTTGTGCAGATGCTTCCAGCATTGTATAAACTTTATGGCTAAACATCTCTTTATACAATGCATTAAACTGTATAAATCCGGTTTTGTATTCATTAACAAGGCGTTGCATATTAACTTCAATTGCCTCAGGTTCAAGCATTGTCACATCGCCAAAAGTGGGTACCGGTTTGCTTCCTTCAATATTTTTCCAGTACGGTTCATAATGCTCCATAAGCCTGAAAAGCGTTCCAATCACCTGAACAAACATGGGGCCTAACGATTGAGCAGGATCTTTAGCATCATGGATCTTTACACCTAAATTTGCCTGACATATTTCCACATGACTTACAATTGCATTAACCGTCATGAATATATCTATGCCAAACCGCGCAATGTCAGTTGACCACACCGGTCTATCCAGATACAGTTGTGCCAGCTGTTTAGAAAACGTAAAATCACCACCTATGGGCTGGCGAATACGTTTGCCAAAAACAGCACGTATAATATTATACACAATATTGTTGGTTATGGTCCCGTCATCTTTATACCGCGTATACACTGGCGCAACAAACTGATATTTTTTTTCAAGTACGGGCGATAGTAACCGCTGTACCCACTCAGGCGAAATACTGCGCAGGTCAGAATCAACAACCATACAGGCATCTACATCAAGCATACGAGCCGCTTCAAAAATTGCCCGGAATGCAGAGCCTTTACCTGCAACACCCCGATAAATCTGTACAACACGCTCCTGCCACGGTTTTAATTCTACCGAATTGGCAATATCACGCGTATCATCGGTTGATCCGCCATCAGAAACAAAAATTACCGGGCGAAGGTCATTGTAATAGGTAAACAATCCATCACTCACCATTGTTAAAACGTTGGCAATGGTTGATTCATTATTAAAGCAGGGAATACCAATGAGCACATCGGCTTTTTTTATTTGCTCCAGGCGTTTGATAATGTAAGGGCGCAGTGCTGTTGAATACTCTTCCATGTTTAAAAATCATAATACAGAGTAACACTATAATCAAGAATTTTTTATTTGTATGATAGCTATTTTAATCACCACATCAGCCTTATCTTTATACAAGAAACAAAAAGAACATCTTATAAATCGTATGATAAACCTAATGCAAATGCAAAAAAAAATAAGTGCCCATGGTATGTTACATCAAACAATACATGTAGTAAATATCTTTGAAACACCAGAGAAAAAACACTCGGTGTTATACAATACAACAATATCGTGTTCTATTTAGTCAGTTACTGCATAAAACGATGCATAGCCGCTTTGTAGCTTGCGCTCATCAGCCTTTGGCACACCGCGCGGCGTGGGATATGTTTTGGTGATCCACGAAATTTTCTCCGCTTATTTTTTTATCCAAATAACAACTCTATTCCTTGACAAATCTTTATTCATGTATTACATTGTTTACATGATATTATATGAAAAAGCAGTTCAAAAGGCTTTTAAAAAAGGAGATATTCCCAGGAAAACTATTACATTTTTCCATAATGCATTTTTATCACTGGATTTAACAAAAGATTTGAATTTATTTAATATTACAAAGATTAAAGGAAATTACAAGAGAGATTATTATAGATTGAGAAAAGGTAAATTCCGTGCCATATTGTATATTGATAATAACGACTTTTATATTGTTTATATTGGAAAACGAGAGGAGGTGTATGACCTATGGCAGTAACATCTGTTAGATTTAATGCAAAAGAAGAAAAAATATTAAAAATTTTAAAAAAGTACTATAATTGCGATACATCTACTCTTCTTAAAAAATCCTTATGGGATTTATTTGAAGACATTAAAGACAAGGAAATTATTGATGACTTTGAAAAACGCGAAAAATCTTCAAAAACTAAATTCGTTCAAATAAATGACCTGTTATCATAGTGCGCGGAAAACCAAGCATACCCGTTTCGTCGCTTGTGCTCATTAGCCTGCGATTCACAGCATACACGTACGGTATGTTTTGACGTTGCTGCACAAGGGTTAATTTGACATTCCAGCATAACCTGCCACAGTAAGAGCCGTTTTAAAGAGCATTTTTAGCCACTCACGAAGTGACAGGTTCATGCCGAAATCAGTGGCTTGAAATCTATTAAACCTTA
>DYLU01000102.1 GCA_020721905.1 Leptospira biflexa
TGTATACTGGTTAACTATCGCAAAAGGTTTTATAAAAAATTTTTGTGTACAGTGATATATAACGGCTGGAAACAACGACAATTATATGTTTTTAACTTGCACTATAATTTAATTTATAAACGCTTTGAAAAAAGACTTGCAGTTTTATTATATTCAAAGAATCAATTTAATAAAATGCACTGTATGTTCGAAATTATACATATAGCTTAAAATTTGAAATAGGACAAGTTTTTAATGAAATATAGAATATTAATCATATTGATTTGTTTTATCTGGATTCACGCCCCTGTGTTTTCGTTTGCAGAACAGTCTGATATTATAACTGCAATTATAAATGAAGAGCAAAATAAGGAATATTCAGATGCATTGCGGCAGATGCTGCAGTTTATAGATAATTTATATGATAATCTGCAAAGCCGGGTGAAGAATGGTGAAAAGATAGTAATATTTTTTGATCCTGCACATGGTATTGATGATGATGGCAAATGGGAAGGCGAAAAAACAGGAAGACTAAGCTGTACAGGCCTGCCGGAGGAATACTACTCACTTGCCATTTCACGCCAGCTCTACAATCTTTTAAAGAAAAATCCCTATATTCAGGTGGTAAGCACACAGGATTATATTGATGCCCTTGAAGGGAAGGCTGATACGTATAACAATATAACTTTCAGGGAAACTGTGGAACTGGCAAAAAATGCTAAGGCTGTGCTTGTTATTTCTGAACATCTTAATAATACGGCTTCAATATTTAAAGCATATGGGCTTGCAAATGTGAAAGGCATACATATTACTTACAGTAATGGGAAAGCATACCTTACCCATATACGGGAAGAGCATAAAGGATTCTTAACGCTGTATAATAAGTTTGATGCCAGTGGTTTTTCGTATAGGGTTGCAAGCAAAGTTAAGGAAAAGCTTTTGAAATATAATTTGCATGTCAACAGCTGGAATTACGGCACCGTAGCGGATGACCGGTTCACCTATTTTGTCAATTACCCCATATCTGTTATCTTTGAATCAGGATTTATATCAAATCCGGCAGATGAAAAAATATTGAATAACTCTGAATATCAAAAGCTCATTGCACAATCGCACTATGATGCAATTCTTGAAACCATTGCACTGACATTTGGAATTGATATTTCTGGCTTCTGGGGACCGAATATTATTGACACTGTTAATCCATCACGGAATTTGCTGTTACTTAAATTATCCCGTATTGCCTGTTATTACATTTCCCATAATGATACATTAAAAGGTGTGCAGGTACTATCGCTGTTATTGAAGGAATGTGATCCGGCAAAGGATGCTCCAATTATTGAGAATATACAGGACATGAAATACCGTATTGAACGTTCAAAGAAGTTGTATACAAAAGCTATCGCTCTGAAAAAAAAGGGGAAGGTGAAACGCGCACGCTATACTATGCGAAAGGCAATAAGCCTGATAAGCAGGTCACCCGTTTTCTATGAATTGCGCAAAGCATACCGTGCTGAGTATAAAGGATTAAAAGAAGTGATTGAACAAAAATCAACTGTGCCCCGGTTCCCTGCACCCAATTCGATGGTTAATCCATTATCTTCAGACATTACCATGCCAGTTCTGGTGGTGATTGAAAAAAATATGACTCCACGGGAAGCTTTATTTAATGCTTTGCAGTGTGATGGAGCAATGTTGAAAAAAATTTCAAACCAGTTTGTGCAAACAAAAATTAAAGTTGGCAAAAAAAGATTTGAAAAACCTACACGAGAAGGTATATACATAGTACAGCTTACAGCAAAAGGCAATGTTAAAAGTGTCAAGCGTGTTGCAATTGCAAAGCTTGATCCATTTAAATATCAAAATCAGATGTATTTAAAGAATTCATATTGTGCTCCAAAAGAAAAAAATAAATCATTATAAACATGGCACCTGGTATGGTAAGCCATACCACTTCTTTGGCGATTATCTGTATCATACATTCAATGCAAAAATCCTGAAACTATCTATCAATGCAAACCTGGGCTGTCCTAATCGCGACGGCACAGTTGGCAGTAGTGGATGTATTTTTTGCTATGAAGGTTCTGCTTCACCAACTGCAACAGGAACCATGTCAATTCACCAGCAGATGCAGGCCGCTGTTGATGGATTTAATCGTGGTATGTATAGCCCGCGATATATTGCATATTTTCAGGCTTTCACCAATACGTATGCCACAGTCGATGTTTTAAAAAGACTGTATGATACTGCTTTAGCATTCCCCAATGTTGTGGGTCTTATGATTGGTACTCGCCCGGATTGTCTGCCTGATGATGTGCTGGATTTGATAGCCAGCTATAAAAATGAAAATTTTGAGTTATGGCTTGAGATTGGTATGCAGAGCATGCATGATAAAAGTTTGCAATTTTTACAGCGAGGTCACACACATGCACAAACAATGGATGCAATCACAAGAGCATCAAAGCGTGGTATTCCGGTTTGCGTCCATATTATACTGGGCATACCTGGTGAAAGCTGGGATGATATGATGTCAACGGCAATTGAAATCAGCAGACTTCCGGTACAGGGTGTTAAGATACATCATCTTCATGTTATAAAAAATACACCACTTGAAGCACTATATACCAACGATAAGGTTCCATTATTATCATTTAAACAGTATGTATCGTATGTGTGTGATTTTATTGAACGTCTGAGAGGTGATATCGTCATTCACCGCCTGCTTGGGGATCAACCAAAAGATATGTTAATTGCCCCGGCATGGGGATTGCACAAGGGGACAGTGCTTAAAGCCATAGAGGATGAATTGCTGTGGCGTGGTACCTATCAGGGTTTTTTGTGCGATAGTTACTGACAATTTTATGGTTGCTTTTTAATTGAAGCTTATTGTATTCAATAGTTAAGTTTTATTATCGTAAGGGAGAAAACACCATGAATCTGCGTCCTGACACCTATGCACGTTCAACGCTGGAACGATATACTGGTTCTTCAATTGAGGATTTTGGTGAATATATCATTTTATGCAATTTCCAGCGATACGTTGATGATTTTGCATCCATGACGGGTGCAAAAGTCAGTGCTGGCTACTGGAGCTGTGCACATAGTCGTGAACGCAATATGTCCATTATAAATTTTGGCGTTGGTTCACCTTCAGCTGGCATTGTAGTTCATTGTTTGTCATATCTGGATACTATACAGACAGTGCTAATGTTAGGGATGTGTGGTGGTATTGATGATAACCTGCAGGTTGGCGATTTTTTAATACCCACAGCAAGTGTACGGGATGAAGGTACAAGCATTCATTATATACCAAAAGATGTTCCTGCACAGCCAAGTTTCTGGATTAACAGAATCTGTGAAAAAGTTATTAATAAGGAAACAGGTGTGGCGCCCAAAACTGGCATAATGCTTACCACCGATTACCGCATGTGGGAATTCGATAATGAATTTATTGATTATATATTAAAACACAGGATTTTAGCAATAGATATGGAGATAGCCACCTTGTTTGCCGTAGCATATGCAATGAATGTTCCTATTGGAGCTATCATGCTTATTTCTGATATGCCATTGAAAAAAGGTGGCATTAAAAGCAAAGAAAGTGCAAATTTAGTATTTAATGCTTTTACCCAGAAACATTTGCAATTGGCTATAAAAGTAATTGAAAGTATTCAGATAAAAAGTGGTGAAGGCATTACCAGATTACGAAGTGAATGGTAATTATTTGCTTGACTGATGAATCAATGTTGTGTAATATTCTTGTTATGAGTAAAAGAAATATTTTTATAATTGGTTTTTTTCTTTTTGTATTTGGGTGTGCAAGTACATCTATACGTGTTACAAAAACATATGAAGATGCAGCAGATGTTTTAGCCAGTCAATTAAAGCCAGAGCTGCAGGAATTATCAGCGCAAAAGAGTATAAAGATTGCCATACTGCCATTTGGAGGTCCAAAAGGCAAACCAACCCATTTTGGTAAAAAAATGGCAGCATTATTGCAATCAAGGCTGTTTTCGCAAAGTTGGGATTTAATTGAACGTGATCAAATCGATAAAATAATTAACGAAAAAAATTTATCAGCAACTGGTGTTATAGAAGATAAAGATTATATTGATACAGGTTCAATAGCCGGGGCTGATTTTATCATTGTGGGCACAACTTATTATGGGAAAAAGGCGTTAATAACAACCAGGATTGTCAATGTGCATAATGGTTCAATTGAGGGTATTGCACAGGTATATCTTACGTTTACAAAATGAAAATGAGGGGGGTTTATGCCAACAATAAAAATTACAGCCCATGGCAATCCCGTGACACTTGAAGGCAAGATGCCATTGGTTGGTGATAAAGCGCTGGATTTTACAGTACTTGATATTAATTTTGCTCCCGTCTCATTGTTAAGCTTTAAAGGTAAAATTGTTATAATCAGTGCTGTGCCTTCACTTGACACTTCAGTGTGTCAGTTGCAGACAACACGATTTAATCAGGAAGCTGCTTCTTTGGATGCTATGGTTATGACCATCAGCATGGATTTGCCATTTGCCTAGAAACGCTTTTGTGAATCCTTCAATATAAATAATATTAAAACGTTATCGGATTTCAAAGATAAAAGCTTCAGCTTACGGTATGGGGTTTATATACGGGAATTGGGATTAATTGCCCGTTCAGTGTGGATCATTGACAAAGCAGGTTTAATTGCATATCGTCAGATTGTGCCTGATATCACTCTGGAACCAGATTATGATGATGTATTGAAAGCTGCCAGAGCGTTGGGAGCATAAATGCATTCAAAAAGAAAGGGGCTCTGCAAAGAGCCCCTTTAATTGTTTCATTATGGCACCAACGTCATTATGAATTTTGCATTGTGCTGAATTATTTCGCTGTCAATATAATCATTGTGGTACTTCATGCCAACATACAACGGTGTCTGATTGCAATAGTATGGGCTGGCAGTGTGGCCACTTGTACCTGTTGGAATGACCGTCAATGATTCATTAAGATTATGCATGGGGAATATGTGGCGCTGTGATGCACCATCTGTTATAACAAAAGGATTGTTAAGTTTATAGGAATACGGACACACCGTATGGAAACTTCCGCCAACCGGGTAGGGGCCGCGATTATATCCAAACAGCCAGTCTAAAAGTTTGACTTCACCCAGCGGGTGTTTTAATACCAGTTTATGAGCTTTTCCCCATTTCCATTGTTCCGGGTTAGTGCCAAAATCATCTTCAAGCATATCTGCTGCATCTTTAAGCGATCTGGCAATTATATCATTAAAAGATTCTTTTTCTGGTGTTCTTACATCATCACACCATATTGAACTTTTGTTTATGCGTATGGTATCAATGAAAAGATTCACCAGGACCTTCTCTTTTGCAAGCTCTTCGTAAAGCTCATCACCTAACTCATCATGGAAGATGTTATATGAAAGTTTAATGTAGAATGTATCAAACAGTGTAGCAGCACTGCTGTCGGCAGTATAGCTACCATCCCACTCTTTCAGAATGGTGTAAATATCCTTCAAAGATTTTTTTAATGAACTATCGCCCTCTATGATTTGTAAAAGTAATGGTTTCCATATGGTTGCAAGTTCTGATACCTGATCGGTTTGAATTGCTTTAAAATCGTCTATAGATAATTTTTCTTTTTGTTTAAGCAATTTTGTGATTCTATTAAAACGCCACGGCATTTCAAACCAATAGCTGATATAATAAGGATACTTTTCAAAGACGGTTTTATTGTTTGCTGAAGCAACATAGCCTTCTTTAGGGTTAAATACATGTGGTTGTTTTTCAAATGGTACAATGCCTTTCCAGTCATATTCATCTGTCCAGCCGGGATTTACCATCATTGCATTGCCCTTTCTTATGGGAATGCCAGCAGCACAATACAGGCCAATGTTGCCTGAAGTATCAGCATACACAATATTCTGACTTACTGAGCGGAAGTGACGGATGGCGCTGGTGAAATCATTCCAGTTCTTTGCGCGGTTGAGCATATAGACTGTCAGTAACTCATTGCTTGGCTCATTACCCATCCAGCGCATGGATATAACATCATCCATTTTTTTGAAATCAGTGACCACAGGGCCACGATGAGTAAAAAGAATTTCTTTTGAAACAGTTTCACCGCCTTTAATTTTTATTTCTTCTTTTAAAACAGTGAAATTTTTCCATTGTCCGTTAAACTGGTATTGCAGTTTGTTATTGGGATTTACCTTTTCTAAGTAAAAATCCATATCATCAACCATAACGTTGGTCATACCCCATGCTATGTGTTCATTATGACCACATACAATGCTTGGTTCGCCAGGTATTGCAACGCCTGTAACATTGAGTTTCCCTTCAACTACCTGATGCATCTGATACCATATACCAGGTATGAACAAACCCAGGTGCATGTCGTTGGCTAAAATTGGTTTTCCGGTGACACTTTTTTTGCCTGCTACAGCCCAGTTATTGCTTGCGGAAAAAATCCCGGCACCTATCTCACTGAGCTTTTGTGTTGCGTTAAGGATTGTGTCCGATAGCTCCGGTAAGCGTATCTTTTGAGCATAAGATGGATAGATGACATCAGTAATATATTTTACATCTGGTGTTAAATCCTTTGCATGAGCCTGGTCAACTTTTTTCCATATTTTATGGAGTACTGTTTCAGTTGTCCATGGCATGGTAAGATCCCAGGCCATATATCCAATTAAATTAATCGAATCTTCAACATTCCAGTTTTCAGGTTTGTATCCTAAAATCTTGAATTCAAGTGGCAGGCTTTCTGCATGGAGTTGCAAGTATTGATTCACGCCATCAGCAAATGCCTGCAGATGGGAAATGACTACCGGATCTGTATGAGAAATGACATATTTTGATTTTTTTGTAATCTGCAGAGCGCGCATCAATACATCAGTGCCCACCATATCCTTGCCAAAAATCTCGGATAGCCTGCCTGTGGTGACACGGCGCAGTAAATCCATCTGCCACATTCTGTCCTGTGCCATGACAAAACCGGTTGCCAGGTACAGATCTTTTTCATTTTTTGCATAGATGTGTGGTATGCCATATTCATCCCGGTAAACCTTTACTGGCTTTGATAGCCCCTTAAGCTGTAGCTGACCTGAATACTGGGGCAGTCCTGATTTTGCCAGATTATTAACATATAACAATACTGCTACAGCAAGAACCACTATCAGGATAATCAACCCAATGATTACTTTCTTTCCTCTATTCATTGTCAAACCCCCATAAAGTATTTGATAGCGTAACGTTTAAGAGACCTGAATTATAAGAATTACCTTTTGCGAA
>DYLU01000027.1 GCA_020721905.1 Leptospira biflexa
TTATCAGAATCCCGAGGTACAGGATATTGCCGATTTTACAGGCGATTCATTAGAGCTATCGCACATCGCTGCTGATAACGATGCTGATGTAATAATATTCTGTGGTGTTCATTTCATGGCAGAATCAGCATATATACTATCGCCACAAAAAAAAGTAATTTTACCTGATCTGTTAGCAGGTTGCCCCATGGCGGATATGGCTGAAGCAGAAGATGTTTTGAAGATGAAAGAAGAAAATCCTGATGCTGCCGTGGTAACATATATTAATTCTTCTGCTGAAGTTAAAGCTGTTTCTGATATTTGTGTAACATCAGCAAATGCTGTAAATGTTGTGAATAAGTTACATAATGATAAGATTTTATTTATACCCGATAAAAATCTGGCTCATTATGTTCAGCGATTTACATCTAAAAAAGTCATACCCTGGAAAGGATTTTGTCCAACACATGATCGTTTTACAAAGGAAGAGTTGATTGCTATAAAACAAAAATATCCTGAAGCATGTGTGATAGTTCATCCTGAATGCAGGCCCGAAATCATTGATATGGCCGATAAAGTTTTGTCAACAGGACAGATGGTAAAAAGTATTCATACAATTTCTCATAAGCAAATTATTGTTGGAACAGAAGAAGGGATGTTGCATAAATTAAAAAAAATTGCACCAGAAAAAGAATTTATACTTGCTTCAAAAGGTTTTATATGCCCAACTATGAAAAAGATTACACTGGAAAAAATTTTACTGGCTTTGCAAGATGAAAAACCGATAGTAACTGTAAAAGAGGACACCAGGATTAAAGCATTTGCGGCATTGCAGAAAATGCTGGATATATCCTGATTTGTGGCGAGGCATACTTTGGAAAATATTGAATTCAGAGATGAAATTCAAAAAATACGGGAAAAAACATTTAACACAGAATTTAAAGAACTGGTTGCAAAGGTAATTTATAAACCCCAGGATTCTATTGATAATCCTGAAAGCTTGCTTTATAACCTTCATAAGTTATATTATACTGTTTTAAGCAGATCGTTTAATGATTCGATAACTTTTGTTAATCCTGAAATAATTTATGAAAATACATTGCAGTTTGTAGGAGAAGAATTAAATAAAAAACTTAAATCTTCAGGATTTTTTGAGGCTTTAATATTCCAATATGATTTTAAGCAAAATTACTTCGGGATTTTGATCAATTCCTTTAATGATAACATGTTCAGAGATTTTTTTATAAACTTATCAGATGATCTGTATAAAAATATTATCAGCCAGCCAGATGGTGTAATAATAGATATCGCTTCTTTAAAAAATGATAAATTATATGAAAAACGGTTAAACTTATATGAAGATAAAAGTTCTTTAATTTGGGCATTTTCTACATATCCTATGGTTAAAAATGTAATATCGTTTTTAAATATTCCATGTCCAATAGCTATTGAAATATTCTGCCCTGTAGTATTTGTCAGGGTAAATGAAAAATTTACAATTCATCAAAAAATCATCAATGAATTATATTCTAACTGTATATCCATAATTTTTTCTTTAATTGAATTATCATTGGCCATAAATAAAGGTTCGCTTTTTTTGAGCTCAAATTATTTTCATGAAGTTTTTAAAGTGTTTGAAAACTATTATTATATAGCCAAATCAAATTATTATGTAAAATTTGTAATTATTAAATCACAGTATGAGGATCAATACATTTATTGTCTTTTCAGGTACCTGTTAAATAAATTAAATAAGTTAAAATCTTATTCATGTATAAACTACAGGCCAATGATAGGATTAATTGTATTATTTTTGTATGAGGAAAATAAATATATAGAAAATGAAATTGAAGTGATTTCTTCACTTTTTCGTGATTCAATCAAAATTGGGCAGATAGATAACTCAAAAATTAAAAATGCAGTGAGTTTATATAAATATATTATTGATTTATAACTGGATTTATTCATAAGACATTATGAATGTAAAGACTCCACTCCCGCTATCGTAATTGGCGTTTGTGCACATTATTTTGAATTTTGTAACTAATGAACTGGCTAAACATGACGATTAGATTCATACGATAATATCAATCAAATTTTTACTGAATAAATAAAATATACTTGCATAAAAGAAGATTTAGTTATTATACTTATTTTAATAGAATTTTGAACTCAATATTAAAATATTGTATTTATTGTATTTAAAATGTAATGATGTTAGATTGAGACAATGCTGGTAAAAATTGAACAAATAAAAAAAGTTTTAGAAAATAATCCCGCTTGTATTTGCAAATATTTACAAAATTATACAATTAAGGGAAAAAACTATAATGAATCAGATCAGATATTTATTGATGATATTTACAGATTTGAACAGGCCAATGTTGAAGCAATTGAAATTAAATATGATGAAATAGTTTATAGTTTGTTATCCACATTATATCCTGCACAGTATCGTGTACCATACGCTTCTGCTGACTTTATTACCATTGACCGTAAGCTGGAGACACTTGATAGAGTAAGTACATTGACAAAACGAAAACGTTATTTAATTTGTATTGGAGATATTTATTCGTATGACATGCATACAGGGAAAAAAATTACAGTTTTCAAGCATAATGATGCAATCGATTATAAACAGTGGAATCAAGTAAAACGCCTTTTAGATAGGAATAAACGCATATATTATCGCAATTCAGAAAATGGAATAATTATATTTGTAAATCTGCAGCCACATGCTGAAACCAGCTATATTGAGAGATTTAAAAAAAATACTGACCTGGTAAGTGCGATAGTTTCACGTAAAAAAGATTGCAAAATAGAAATTTCACCTGACTTTCTTCCTACTGAAGATGTTTTTACGGTAAATAATCCAGGGGAACTTTTAAAATTTTATCAACAATCTAATGCACGACTTATAATCATTGGTGAAACATTAAATGATGATTACAGAAAAGCGTTATTGCAGGTCCGCGAATATGATAAATTTGCACGAATGATGGTTGTGCCTATAATTGATTTGAGAAATATAGATCATTTTTTATTACAGGTCAAAATGGTGTACAATTCAGATCGATGGTCAGAATAAATGAAAGGAGAAAACCTGAGTGAGAAAACCTAAAAAAAAATCTATATTAAAATATTTTAAACCAATCGATTCCGGGAACACACTTTCACAAAATTTTGGATCACTGGATCTTGAAGGAAGTTTTGGTCATTTTGCATTAAGCAGTCAAAACAAAGAATTGTTTTTAAATAGGTTACATGTTGATACTCTGTATACTATGATAGAAAGAGTTGGTTTAATTGGTCATTTAACAACTTTAGGGTATACTGACATTAAAGTTGAAATTGATAAGGATGATGCTCAAATTCACTATTTAAAGATATACTATGATGAAATTGCTCCCCAACATCTTTTAATTGATTTACGCGTATCTGAATCACGATTCATGCCACAAAAAAGATTTTGTGAAGAATATGATGCTCCTCAAGCTTTGGATATGGTGGTTATTGAATGGCTTTCTGCTCAAAATCCTAAAGGGAGCTTTAGTCCGGATAAGCCACAACTGCCTGGCCAATCAAGGCCTGGACTTGGAAGCTTAAATTATATGATGGAGTTGATGTATATTGTTGGAGAACAGGTTGTAAAAGATGGTTTTATGGATGTTCCTGATCATTTTCATGGTGCAGTCATGTATTCACGAAAATTCAAGTTTTTTAATCCAAGTCATGAAGCAATATTACGCGCAATACTACGCGATATTAATGGTTATTCCCTATCTGACATGTCATGGGGAATGATTACTGGAACTATTATAGATAAAAACACTAATACCCCACAGATTTATGATCCCTCTGAACAGGTTTTTCCTGTTTCAAAACGACTTAAAGCGTATTTTGAATCAAAAAAATATAAAGAAAAATGTAAAAAGATTTACGAATCAAAGCACTATTATTTCAATTACCAGAAAATGTGCCAGATACGTAAAAAAATGTTGCACGAAAATAAAACGGATGAGTTGTAAAACTTATTAATATTCTTTTATTGTTTAAGCTTCTGCATTTCCTCTTCTCTAAGAACTTTTCGTAATATTTTACCAACATTACTCTTGGGCAATTCTGTTCTGAATTCAACTATTGTTGGTAATTTATATTTGGCTAATTTTGTTGCACAGTAATCAATTATTTCTTTTTCAGTAGCTGTTTCACCTTCTTTAAGAACTACAAATGCTTTTATTTGCTCACCTCTTGTAGGATGGGGTATACCTATAGAGCAAGCTTCCAGAACCTTGGGATGAGTATATAAAACTTCATCAATTTCACGCGGATAAACATTATAGCCACCGGATATCACCATATCTTTTTTCCTGTCTACTATGAAGAAATAGCCATCATTATCCATTATTGCAATATCTCCGGTATAGAGCCATCCATTCCTGATTGTTTTGGTTGTTTCATCTGGCCTATTCCAGTATCCTTTCATTATTTGAGGGCCTTTAATAATCATTTCACCTGGCTGACCAACGGGTACATCATTTTCTCCTGTTTCAAGATCAACTATTCTAACTTCTGTTCCTGGATATGGGATGCCTATACTTCCTGATTTTTGTACAGTTCCATAAGGATTTGAGTGTGTAACAGGTGAAGCCTCGGTTAATCCATATCCCTCATTGATATGGACACCAGCTTTTTCTTCATATGCTTTTATAACTTCTAAGGGAAGTGGTGCGCTTCCACACATTAATCGTTCAACACATGACAAATCCAGTTTTTTAAAATCAGGATTGTTAAGCATTCCAATATACATCGTAGGTACAAGGCAGGCAATTTGTGGTCGATACTTTTGAAATATATCAATGAGGGCTTCAGGAGTGGGTCTTCCAGTCAGGATGGTTTTAAAACCATCATAGATGGTGAGGTTCATTACGGTTGAAAGTCCATATACATGAAAAAAGGGTAAGGCTCCAACCATTATTTTTTCATCACCTCTGTGAATGGTCGTATCCCAGGCGTCAATTTGCTGTAACTGTTTTGTAAGGTTGCTATGCGTTAGCATTGCACCTTTTGAAACTCCTGTTGTACCACCGGTATATTGTAATTGAGCTATATCTTCAGTTGTTACGGTTACTTTTGGGGGTTGTGCCGGATATTTCTCCATAATATCTTTCCATTTATATACATTTTCAGCTTGTTTGGGTTCAGCTGAAAGAACAGTATTGGGATCAATAGAAGGTGGCAGATAATCACGTAATGAAACACAGACAATTTTTTCAACTTTTGTTTTGGGAAACAAACCAATAATTGTATTGGCAAATAAATCAAGTGTTACTACGATTTTAGCTTCTGAATCATTAAATTGGTATTCCAATTCTGAAGGTGAGTAGAGTGGGTTATGCATTACAACTATGCCACCTATTTTTAAAACCCCGTAATATGCTGCAACACAGTGTAAAATATTTGGCAGATGGATAGCAACACGATCACCTTTCTTAATTCCAGAATTAGAAAGCCATGATGCAAACCGATATACTATATCCCCAAGTTCACTGTAAGTCATTTCGTATCCCTGTGATACAAATGCTACTCTTTCAGAATATTTGTTTATAGCTTCATCAAAATAATCGTTTAAAGTGCAGTCCACAAAATCAATAGTGGCTGGTACTCCTTTATCATAGAATTTTAACCAGGGTTTGTCTTTATATGAGATAGATTTTTTACTCATGCTTTCCTCCTGTAGAATAAACATTATTATTTATAATTGATTAACACTATATACAACTTTTTGAAGATCTCAGGGGCACGGAATTGTTCAATACAGTAGTGCCCCTTCTGGATAAAAACCATTTATACAACAGCGGTTTATTTAGAAGATGCTAACTTCATTAAAAGTTTTACAATTCCAAGAATACCTATAATAAAAATACCGCCTCCAACTAATAATATTGCAGTTAAAATAAATGGATTTTGTGGATTAGGTGTCTGCATGTAAGTTGCTGTGAAAAGCAAAGCCATGAAAGCATAATTATTGAATAATATTGGCAATATTTCGCCAAAAGCAACTATACAATATACAAAAACAAGGACGAATATCAGAAATGCTAAAAATTGATCTAATCCAGCGTCAACAAGTGATGTAACAATTATTTTTGCTGCAATTATCATCAATATACCAAATGAACCACCAACTAACATATTAGGTGCAAGTTTTTTATCCATATGATCCATGAAGAAAAAAATCATAATTAAAAATGCAGGCCAGGCAGGAACATGAAGAACGTGGAAAACTATTTCGCCAATTGCTATGAGGATAATAAGAAGTAACCCAAAGATAAGTCTATTCTTGTCTAACTTAGCCATACAAAACCTCCATAAAAATTAATTTTTAAATATTTTTTTTGACAATATTAAATATTATAAGAAATGTCAACAAAAAAATTAATGAATGACCATAAATTATAGAAGTTAAATATAATAATTAACATAAAAATAAATATATATATATTAATATTTACAAAAACTATACTTATTTTTTGTTAAAAAAATATATACATATAATTTATACAATTATATTAAATAATTAAAAACATCATAATTATATGATTTAAATCGGTGGTGACAATTACTGATGAGTGGGAAAAGGGGTTACTTGCTATATATATATGTTTGTAAGATCGTTAGTAATGATTAATGATATCTTTAATAAAAAAAATATGTGATGTTACTGGAAGTAATGAAATTATTTCAAGCAGTGTTTTGAAAAAATAAAAAGATATTCATGAATTGGCTAATATGCCAGTTGTGTTTGTAATTCAATTATTTTGTTTATTTCATTAATATTTTTTAGTATTGATTCTTCATGATTGGAAAGAAAAATGATCAGTGTCTGATTCAGGTTATATATATACTTGATGGTTGAATGTATATTCTTCATTGTATCACAAATTATACTTGCTGCAGGATGATTTAAATTTCTCAGGAATTTTTCAAATTCGGTATATTCAATGCCGATTTTAGATGTTATTTCATTAATGCAATTTGCAATAGAATAATTGCAGAGAGAGATATCTTCAATAATTTCATTGTTTGATGATATTATGGTAACTATCGCTTCTTCATTTTCATTTATCAAATTTATCTGTATAGTTTGAAGATTTACTTCAAACTTTTTTAACAGCATTTGTTTGGTTAGCAGTAAATCTGATAAATTATGAAGAAGTGATTCAACGTCATCCCTCAATTGAGAAGGAACCTTTTGATGCTGTGGCAACCCTGTCCGAAGGAGTTTCCTTAGTAGAAATTTTATCCCATGCATCCCGTAACTCTTTTAATAATTTGACAACATTTTTTAATATATCAGCGTTTTTCTGGATATTGGATTCTAAAAGTTGTTTTTTGAAAAAAATATATAGATTAAAAAGATTTCGTGCAACATCGCCACCTTCATTCATGTTTAACGCTAAAATTAATTCATTAATTATATCCTGAGCCTTAAGGATATTGGTATTGGCAATATCGTAGGTTTTAGGGTGCATGTTTTCGATAGCTATATTGCAGAATTTAATGGCACCATCATAAAGCATTACGATTAATTTACCCTGATTGGCAGTATTTATTTCTGTATGTTTGTACTGGTCATACGGATTTCTACTGGATAAAGCCATGTAATCCCCCCTCGATTTTAAACGCATTGGCATTAATAGTAATCGGATAAAAATATACAAATCTTTATGGATTAATCCAATATTAAATACTAATATTAACCTAAAATGTGCTTAATTCTTTGCAAAATGTCCTCGTATTTTTCTTTTGTTTTCTGAATAATCTCATCTGGCAGAGGAGGAGGGGGCGAGTTTTTATCCCATGTGGTAGTTTCCAAATAATCACGTATAAATTGTTTATCCAAACTAACCGGTGAAATGCCGGGTTTATATAATGCTGCATCCCAGAATCGAGAGCTGTCAGGTGTTAAAACCTCGTCAATCAAAATAATCTCTTTTTCTGAAAAACCAAATTCAAACTTTGTATCAGCCAGAATAATGCCAGCTTTTATCAATTTATCACGGGCAAAATCATATAAGTCCAGACTCACCTGGGCTAACTTTTCGGCAATGTCAGTTCCCAATGCCTTTTTCATTTCTTCAATTGTAATATTTTCATCATGACCGGACGCTGCTTTTGTAGCTGGAGTAAAAATTGGATAAGGCAACTCACTTGCTAATTGTAATCCTTTGGGTAATTCAATGCCACATACTTTTCCGGTTTTTTGGTAATCTTTCCACCCGCTTCCAATGATATATCCTCGTGCAACACATTCAAAATCAATACGTTTTGCTTTTTTTACCATTACAGCCCTGTCTTGAAAAAATTCCGGATAATCACAGAACGGCTTGGGGAAATTTTTATAGTTGGTTTCAACAATATGATTATTAATAATCTTGATATTCTTAAACCATAAATTGGAGATAGTATTCAATATAATGCCTTTTCCTGGTATACCGTTGGGGAACACCCAATCAAATGCAGATACTCTGTCAGTTGAAACAATAATCAAATGTTCATCATCAACTTTATATACATCGCGTACTTTCCCTGAAAAAAGCTTCCGTGTACCGGGGACTTTTGTTGTGGTTACAGCTTCCATAGTTTTTCCTTTTCAATATTTAGTGTATGTGGCGATAGCTCATAGTAGCGACCATCAGTTTGATAATTTCTTAATCAGTATATCGTTAACCAGCTGGGGATTTGCCTTTCCTTTGGATTCTTTCATAACCTGTCCAATGAGAAATTTCAGGGCTTTATCCTTACCGCCTTTATAATCTTCAACAGATTTGGGATTGTTTTTAATAACTTCATCAATGATAGATGCTATTGCACCTGTATCTGTTACCTGACGCAATCCCTTTTCATTAATAATTGTATCAGGATTTTTGCCAGTTTCAAGCATTTCTTCAAAAACAGTTTTAGCTATTTTTCCACTGATTGTTGCATCATCTATTCGCTTCAAAAGTGTGGCTAAATCCCCGGGCTTAACAATGAAAGAATCAATAGTTTCCGGATCATCAATCTTTGCTAAAACCTCACTCATTATCCAGTTGGATGCTTTTTTGGGCTGTGCCCCATCAGCAACAACCGATTCATAGTATGATGCTAATTGCCTTATACTTGTTAAAACCTGAGCATCATACTCAGGCAATCCATACTGTTGCATAAATCGTATGCGCTTTTGTTGCGGCAATTCGGGCAATTCATGTTTTAATTGTTCAATGAATTCCTGAGATATCTCAATTGGTGGTAAATCCGGTTCAGGGAAATACCGATAGTCGTGGGCTTCTTCTTTGGAACGCATGGAATGTGTAATGTTTCTGTCTGCATCCCATAAACGGGTTTCCTGAACTATTTTTTCATTTTGCAGCAACATCTTCTTCTGGCGTTCAATTTCATATTCAAGGGCTAATTTAACCGAACGGAAGCTGTTTAAGTTCTTTATTTCAACTTTCTGTCCAAATGTTGGGGAACCTTTTGGTTTTAACGATACATTAACATCACATCGCAAGCTTCCCTCTTCCATATTGCAGTCGGATACGTCTAAGTATTTTAATATTGAACGTAGGTTTTGCAAATACTGATATGCTTCATCAGGGGTATTGATATCAGGTTCAGATACTATCTCTATGAGCGGGACTCCGGTTCTGTTGAAATCGACATAGGAAACTTTATAGTCTGAATCTTCACTATGGATATTCTTGCCAGCATCTTCTTCCATGTGAAGGCGTGTTATTCCAATCTTTTTTATTCCTTTGTCAGTAGCTATCTCAATATAACCATCGTAACATATTGGCTTATCATATTGTGATATTTGGTACGCTTTGGGTAAGTCAGGGTAAAAATAGTTTTTACGGTCAAATTTGCTGTATAATGCAATCCTGCAATTTAAGGCAAGCCCTGCCTGTATTGCTTTTCTTAAAACCTCCTTATTTAACACGGGCAAAACACCGGGAAGCCCCAAACAAACGGGACACACCTGAGTATTTGCCTGCGAGCCAAATTGTGTTGAACAACTGCAAAATATCTTTGATTTTGTATTTAACTGGACATGTACTTCCAGGCCAATAACTGCATCATATTCCATAATAAACACCATTGTTTGAAGAATAAATATAAAAATGCAAAGTATCTTTCGATTAGTAAAGTTTGCTGTATTTGTCAACCAAAAACGCTGTGAGAGTAAATATATGATGAAAAAATTTTAATCTTATGGTTATTTGCGGTACCGTTCCATACGTCATCACATCGTGCTAATAATAAAAATCTTTACTTTCAATAGTTCACATCATGGATATAGTGAATCCAAAGTGTAATAATTGTAACCATTTTAGCTTTTTTATTATAGCCGGTAGGATTACAATGCTTTGTAGATGCATCTTTTGCACACTGTGTGGGAGATTAATACTTCAATCGTTGAAATTGAAAACAACATAGCTGATATTACCCATCATATGTCTGTTTTTGTAAAAGGTAATGATGCGGGAACTATTCAAAGCGCTACATTAGAAATTAAAAGTAAAAATATAAGCAAAACGTATACTCTTTTTTATATGAAAAATCACTGCTGATCTGATATTTCATTAAAGAACAAAGGCAACTATGAAGCCATAATAATATTTAATACTGAAAAGAAAAATAGATTGCAATTCAGGTTTACTTTTATAATGTAATATAAACAATATTAATCATTATTGACAATATACTCTATTGTTAATAGTGTAAAGTCAGATATAAACCATAGTTCAATTATTTATGATTCTAACATAGGCTTTAAAATAATGATAGGGAAGCTAAAGTTAATACGAATAGCGTTCATAATATGTACAGGTATATTTGCCGGTTTTATTTTAGGAAAATTGCTTGTAGCTAAAACGGTATCAGGAAGTACTGCAATATCATTCTTTATAACACAGCCCTTGTATATGTACTCTGCAATTAATAACAAACTCTACAGCACCAATCCTATAGAAAGATTAACAGGGTATTGTGCATTATATGAATTACATATCATAGATCAGCCTTTTTTATTTGAACGCTATAAACAGGAAGAAAATATTGCATCCAAAAGAATCATTTTGAATGTTTTGGCTTCATATGGAGGCAAAGAACTTTTACACTTTTTTGATGAAGTATATGAGCTATCTGATAAAACCTTAAAGAAACAAATGGTGAAAATAGTAAAACAACTTTACCCTGAAAAATTAGATAGTTTTGCGCAAAAACACAATGTTGATGTGCAGTGGATTCATACTGATTAATAAAATTTCTTGACTGCTACACTGCATTCATAAAGATGAATCAAATACGTATATACGGTGAGGCTCATTTGAAAGTTGGTATATTTGGTGGTACATTTAATCCTGTTCATATAGGACATCTCATTAATGCTCAGTTTATACGAGAAGAATTTAATTTGGATGTTGTTGTATTTATTCCAACAAAGTATCCTGTTCACAAGGAATTAGAAGATAATGTGTCCGCAGAACATCGTTATCGGATGCTTAAGTTGGCCATTGCAGGAGTGGATTATTTCAAAGTTTCACGGCTTGAAATTGACAGCATAAAACCATCCTATACTATTTATACCGTTGAAGAAATATTGCACAAAAACCCGGACTGGGAATTGTTTTTTATTATTGGATATGATGCATTCAATGAAATTAACACATGGAAGGAATGGAAGCGATTGCTCATGACTATTGATTTCATCATAATGAAACGTCCCGGAGATGTACTGCATAAACGTTTTAACAGGTACATGTCACGTATTCACTGTGCAAAAAATCCTGTTATTGATGTTAGTTCATCTGTTATACGGGACAGGGTAAGAAATGGCAAGTCCATCAAGTATTTATTGCCCGGCAGGGTTGAACAATATATCTATAAGCATGGGTTATATAAAAAGTGAAAGATAAAATACGTTTAATTGTATCTGTAACATTAATCTGCATAGTAGTAATGGGTATATTTTATGTTTACCGCAGGTTTACACGTAATGCCATAGAAACACTGGCTGCCAATAAGGAATTGATTAATATTCTTGTGACTGCAAGCAATGAATATAATGAAAGGCGGCATTTGTTTTATGCAATTCTTCATTTTAATCCCGAAAAAAAAAGTATAGGTGTTACATTGATTCCGCCAAATTATCTGGTGACTCTTAATAAAAGAACCGGAAAGGCAAAAAGGCTTGAATCGCTTTCGTTTTCTGATTACAGCGATATAATAAACTCACTTGAAGATGATCTTCACATAACAATCCCATTTTACATCGAATTGTATGCTTCAGATGCCTTAAAAATTATTGATTTAATTGGAGGAATAAATTTATATTTACTTGACCAGGTAAAAATGGATTTGGGATTTACAACTGGTATCAATTACTGTGATGGCCGAAAGGCTTTATGGTATATTAATAAAGTGGAACAAAATTCCATATATCTCAAATATGATAGAATACTAGATATTGCCCTTACCCTTTTTACAAATAAAGAATTGTATAAAAAGTATGCACATAAAAAATATATTGCTGAAATGGTCAGTTCAATAAATACCAATTTATTATTACAGGAAATGATATCACTGATTGATGTTGTGTATGATGCAAGGACCGTATATACAACCATTATGCCAGGCAAGATGGATAAGGACAATAATTACACGGTGGACGATATTACCAGAAAATTATATGAACAAAAGTTTTTACGTCCCCTTGTGCTTGATATTAAAGATGTAGAATCAATCAAAGTGAAGATACTGAATGGATCAGATATTCCAGGGCTTGCCCGAAAGATGCGCAATGTGCTGACGCGTGAAGGGCTTACAGTGGTTGAGTTTGGTACATCACCGTATGAGATAACTGACAAAACCGTTATAATAAATCAAAAAGGAAATTTAAACCCGGCATTGAAAGTATCTTCAATACTTGGGATTGATACTATGTATCATATAGTTGACTCATCGCAGTTAGCTGATGTATTAGTAATTGTAGGAAAGGATTATTCACAGTGACAGGTAAAAGTAAAAGAACAACATCAAAAATAACAATGGATCCTGAAGTTTTATCCCTGATGAAAGGGTGTAAAAAAGTTCTTGATGATACAAAAGCAATTGATATTGTCTTTCTGGATTTAAGGGGAGTGAATTCATATTTAGATTATTTTTTAATTTGTACCGGAAATTCTATATTACATTGCAAGGCACTGGCACGGGAAGTTCATAAATATTTTCTTGATAGGGGCAGAAAAGAGCGTTCAAGAACCGCGACCAATTCACCATGGATTGTTCTGGATTTCAATGATATTATTGTTCATATATTCACAAAGGAAACCCGTGAATTTTATCAGTTAGAGCGTCTATGGGCCGATGCCAGACAAATTGAATTAGATTAAATTCCACATGCACGAAATCGATATCATTGAACGAGTAATACGCAATATTGCTCATGAAGTCCGTAATCCTTTAACCACAGTAAAGGGATATGCCCAGTTACTATCGCAAAAAAATGACCCTGCCTTAATTGTCAAGTCAAAGAATATGATTATTGAGCAATCTGAACGAATTGATACTATTTTTACACAGTTGTATGATGCATTTACTGTGATGGATGATGATATTATAGAGTGTGCTTTCCCGGAAGTCTTGTATATGGTGGTTGAAGAATCTTCGTATCGTGATTATATTACAATTGAACGCAATACCCAATTCAGCATATCACTGTATGCTAACAGATTTCAACAATGCCTGAGCAGCATCATTAATGGTTTTAACTGGAAATATTTTTCTGGTGCATCGTTATATCTTAATGCTTCAAAAGAAATACGCTGTAATGTCAGCATCAGTTTTTCAGGTATTGTGTTCGATAGTATCCCTGAAGATTTTTTTTATTACCCATTTCAGTGTAGGCAGTTTTTCAGTAAGGGTAGTGAGCTATTTAAAGTGTATTGCATTGCACAGCGCAGTGGATGGCAATTTACATTTTTTAAAGAGCGCAATGGATTTGCCCTTGAGATTCCAATATAAATATGTTTTGTACATACTACTGTGACTATGAACACTATTATTGAAAAATACTATAGAGTGCTGATTGCAGATGATGAAAAAGGCATTCGTGACCTGTTGAAAGATCTGCTTGAAGGATCATTTTATGTCAGTACCATTGACCGTGGTGATACCATAATTGAGGAATTAACAAAAAATAAATATGATATACTAATACTTGACCTGCAGATGCCTGGTAAAAATGGCATTGAGGTGTTACAAACAATACGTGATTTAAAACTGGATATTGTGGTAGTGGTAATTACCGCTTCAAACGATGTGCAGCTGGCAATAACGTCCATGAAATTAGGAGCATATGATTATCTTGTAAAACCGTTTGATACCGATAAACTTTTGGTTATACTGAAAAATATAGTTGAAAAACTTGATCTGGAAAACGAAGTCAATGAGCTTCGCGAAAAAGTTGGAGAAAGTTTCAGGTTTAAAAATATCATTGGCAGGTCGCCAAAGATGCAGCGTGTCTTTGCAACACTGGAACGGGTTATTGATACTGATAGTACCATTTTAATTATTGGTGAAAGTGGAACAGGCAAAGAGATTATTGCAAAAGCAATCCATTATAACAGCAATCGCAAACAATATCCTTTCAAATCAATTGACTGCAGTACAATACCACAGGATTTAATAGGTAGCGAGCTTTTTGGCCATGAAAAGGGAGCATTCACAGGAGCTATCGCCCGGAAAATTGGAAAGTTTGAAGTTGCCAGCAAAGGGACTCTTTTCCTGGATGAAATAAGTAACCTTTCATTTGATATGCAGGCAAAACTGTTGCGGGTTTTACAGGAAAAAGAATTTGAGCGCATTGGCGGTAACGAAGTCATTAAAGTGGATACACGAATTGTTGCCGCAAGTAACCGCGACATACGCGAGATGGTTAAGCAGGGCACATTCAGGGAAGATTTATATTACCGTTTAAATGTGGTCCCAATTTATTTGCCACCGTTGCAAGAGCGAAAAGAAGATATACCGCTTTTTATTGATTACTTCCTGAATAAATTTACAACTGAATATGGCAGGAATATTTCACTTGATTTGCAGTCACGATTATATTTGACAGATTATCACTGGCCAGGTAATGTGCGGCAGCTGGAAAATGTTATTAAACGACTTGTGTTGCTTTCAACAGAACATGTTGTTAAGCTTGATATTGTTAAAAGTGTTTTAGAATTTGAAGAATATAACAAACCAAAAGCAACAATACAGGATACTGAACGTGAACACATAAATCATGTAATTCCTGAGGATTCAGTTAATAGCAAAAAAATTCAGGATAGCGAAAGTCAAGCCCATCAGGTTAAAACGCTTGACGAAATTGAAAAAGAATATATTGAAAAAATGTTGAAATATTTTGATTATAATATTTCCTTAACAGCAAAGGCCATTAATGTATCGCGTAAAACAATGCATAATAAATTGAAAAAATACAATATAGCGATAAAAAAGACTGTAATAGAAAATTAAATAACATTGTCGGATAATGTTAGAGAATACGTATGAATTTCAGAATTGTATATAAATATGGTGTAACAGTACTGTTAATTGCAGGATTGATTGTTTTTGCTACTTCACTGCTGATTGGTTTCAATGAAAAAGAATCAAGCTTTACCCGTTATCTTTTGCATGCACCATTTCCCGGAAGGGCAGGTCATACCTGTACTGTCTTCAAAGGAAAATTGTGGCTTATAGGTGGATGGGACGGCAATAGTCCGTATAACGATGTATGGTATTCAAAAGAGGGATTGCACTGGTATAGTGCCGGGCTAATGCCATTTAAACCAAGGGCAGGACATGCTGCATTTGTATATAATGCTAAATTATATATTGTTGGCGGGCTTACGTTTGATGAATCACGAAATATTATTGACCTGAATGATGTATGGGCAACAGATGATGGTATTCACTGGCAGTGTGTAAAAGAAGCGGCTGAATTTATGCCTCGTGGCGGTCATGCATGTACAGTATTTAAAAATACTATTTTACTGATTGGTGGTATTGCTTGTGGTGCGGAAGCTTTCAAATCAAATGATGGTGTTAGCTGGCACAAAGTTGCCGGTAATTTGCCTTTTGGTTCACGTGGGGGACATGTTTTGACTTCATTTAACAATAAATTATGGGTGATTGGCGGCATTCGTGTTGATGGAAATAATAATTTTTCAAGCTTCAGCGATGTGTGGAATTCGTCTGATGGAATTCACTGGCATAAAGTTGCAAAAAATATGCCATTTTTTGCCGGCGGCGGTCATGGAGCAGTGGTGTATAAAAAATCATTGTGGGTTATAGGCGGATTCAGAAAAGGGGGCACTGTTTACAGATCGGACAATGGGAAAGACTGGGAACTTTTTAACAGCTTCACGCCAATGGGTGAGCGCGTTTCGCACAGTTGTACTGTTTTTAAAGACAGAATTATTTTAATAGGTGGTTTTGATGGTACAGGATTTAAAAATGATGTATGGGCGTTTAAAACGCTGGAGTAAAGCTACTGATTATTATTTAGAATCTCTGAACTATAAGTGGGCTTTCACAAAAAAAATTATTAAAGTGGCGATAGCTCTGCATATTGCTTTTTTTGCTGGTATGGGGGGTGTGCTCTTCTATTATTCTAATCATAATCCACATATAACACCATTAATGGCATTCCGGTGGTATGTTGATGGTTATAAGGTAAAACCGGTAAAGTTTGTCCCACTTAAGAAAATCCCCGATGACATCAAGAAGATGGTCATTTCAATTGAGGATTACAAGTTTTATAGACACAATGGAATTGATATTGAAGCAATCAAACGGGCGATAGTTATTAATTATAAAGTTGGGTACAAAATGTATGGAGCCAGTACTATAACCCAGCAACTTTCGCGCACAATTTTTCTGCTACCTGTTAAAAACATGATAAGAAAATATGTTGAACTTCTGATTGCATTGGAAATGGAAATGATTCTGGATAAGGATAGAATATTTGAATTATATCTTAACTATTGTGAATTGGGTAAAGGAGTATTTGGAATTAAAAATGCATCATATTACTACTTTGGGAAAAATATATACAAACTAAGCACTGATGAAAAATCACGAATGCTGGCAATTCTGGCAAACCCGATACGTTATTCGCCATATAATTTTAAAAATTCAAAACTCATCAAAAACCGTTACTATATATTAAAATTCAGGTATTATACATATAATAAATACAGGAACATGTTGCAGTATGCATATCATGATTAAGATATAGTCTATCAGGTCATAGTTTAATGGCTAAAAACCAAAATGAAAAAAAAGTTATAGATGCCCGTGGCTATAGTTGTCCCATATCAGTTGCATTGATTGCTAAAACTGTGAATGCCGTCAGTGATGGTTCATTTGTTGAGATTATTTCAGATGATCCTTCCATGAAAAAAGAGATAGAGCAATGGTGTGTTGAATCGGGTAATATCTTGAACACTGTTTTCATTAATGATTCTAATGCCCGGTTTGAAATAATAAAAGGAAAAGGATATAAACCGCAATCATTCTTTGATTTGCTTGCTTTTTTCTTATTAGGTGTACGATTGCATATCCGCAAATTTTTTGTTTCTCTTTTCAAAAAAGATACTACCCAATGTTTAATCACATTTGTATCAGTTGCCGAAGGAATGCGTGCACATTACTGGTTGCAGAACAATCACCATGAATTATCCTATGTTTTATTACCTGTTCCCAATGCAATAACCAGGCATTGTGGAGTGACTATAGGTTTATCTAACCTTATGATGGCAAGAGAGTTATTTGATTTATTGCGTTTTAATGATTTTAAAGTTGAAGATATATACATAAAGCATAACCATACTTACCATCCTGCGCAATAACTACCATGCATGTCATCCATAATAAGAATTTTACCGAAGAGACAAACCTGACACGGGGTTTGGGGTTGCCTTCAGCTGTTTCTATTGTAATAAGCCGAATAATTGGATCAGGAATCTTCAGAACACCCGGACCCATTATGGCGCTTGTGGGATCAACACTGCTTTTTGGAAGCGTCTGGATTATTGGTGCAGTTATAACAATTTTTGCAGCGGTATGCTATGCTGAACTTGTAGCAATGATGCCACGCTCTGGTGGTCCCTATATTTATTTAAAGGAAGCATATGGACCCTTGATTGCATTTTTACGTGGGTGGGCAATGTTCTTTGTATCTGAAACAGGAGCTATTGCTGCTGTGGCACTGGTCTTTGCTGAATATACTCAGGCTTCTCTTGAAATTTCTTCCGGGATATATTTATCGCATGCTTACGTTGTTATCATTGCATTATTTGTCATAGTATTTCATACCTTTATTAATTGTTTTGGTGTTAAACTCAGTGGAGTTGTACAAATTATTATCAGTTCTTCAAAAATCATTGCACTTGGTTACATTATAACAGCGTGTTTTGTAAAAAATGGTAATGTTAGTAATTTCTATGCGCCACTTTTGCCGGAGCAGTTTACATTCACACATATTCTGGGAATTGGGGCTGCGCTCAGGTATGCATTTTTTGCATTCAGTGGCTGGGAAGGGGCAACGTATGTTGCCGAAGAAGTAAAGAATCCCAGAAAAAACCTGCCAATGTCGTTATTGATTGGCATTGCATGTGTTTTGATTCTCTATATGAGTGCTAATGCAGCGTATCTGTTTCAGATACCGGTAGATACATTTGCAATTTCAAAATGGATAGCAGTTGATGCTTTGCAAAATGCACTTGGAGCTGTGGGTGCGCTTATTGTTGCTTATGCGGTAATGATTAATACATTTGGCAACGTTGGTACTCAGGTGATGGTAAAGGCGCGTACATGGCATGCCATGGCACAGGATAATTTATTTTTTTCATGGTGTGCACAGGTTCATGATACATATAAAACACCTAATAATGCAATAATTATGCAGGGTGTTTGGGCAGGAGTACTGGTGATTTTTGCATCGATATATAAAAATTCTTATGAAGCAGTGATTGATTATTTTTCAGCAACAGGAACTATTTTTAATATATTGACACTATCAAGTGTGATTGTTTTACGTAGAAAATATCCTGAGGCTGTAAGGCCATTTAAGACATGGGGATATCCTGCAACCGTAATTCTAATAGTTTTATTTTATGTAATATATTTAATAGTTACACTGATTACTGCATTTATACCTTCACTGTTAGGGATAGCGTTAACTTCTACAGGATTGATATATTACTGGATTAAGATAAGATAAAGTAACTGTTATGAATACCATAAGTTCTATTTTTAAGCATGGATTCATGTTTATCTCTATAACAAAAATTATGAATAGATTTATCATAAGAAAAAGCATGAAAATGAGTTTATGTATAATATTGTTTTTATTATTTGTTGATTTTTCATCTGATTTGCATGCAAAAATAGACAAGAAAGATACTGTAACAGGTGAGCCATTACAGGATATAGTTGTCATAAGCCAGAATGACTGGCTGATAATACCACATCTATATTATAAACCTGAAACACAGTTTGCCTATGGTGCCGTTTTTCTGACATACTTTCAGGATATAATAATGAGCATACCGCCAATAAAGTTGCGCCCAACAACATTAGCGGTAACATTTACCAATACACAAAACGACCAGTTTATATTTCAGATTTTTCCCGAATTCTATTTTTTGAGAGACAAATATCATATCAAGAATGAATTCCAGTATATGAATTATCCTGATAAATTTTATGGAATTGGCCAGGATACTCTGGAAGATGACAAAGAAAGATATACATCCAGAATATTTTCCTTTAAAAATATTATTGAACGTGCATTTATTCCTGGATTTTATATTGGCCTGTTGTATCACATAGATGTAAGAAAAACAACACAGGCCCAGGCTGATGGACTCATTGATTCAAATTCGTTACCGGGGGCAGATAAAGGGCTTGTTTCAGGACTAGGCTTTACCATAAATTATGACAATCGTGATGACATTTTGTTTACACGTGATGGTTCGTATGCAAATCTTACCATTACACAGTATTCACAATATATCAAAAGTGATTTTGATTATACTAATGTAACCTTTGATTATCGTTTCTTTGAACCTTTCTGGTTTTCTCATGTTCTGGCACTGCAATTTTTTTCCGGTTATATACACGGTCAGGCACCCTTTTATTTATTGTCACAAATGGGAGGAGGAAAGCTTATGCGTGGTTTGTATGAAGGACGATACAGAGACTCAAACGTAGTTGTTATACAGGCAGAATATAGATTCCCTCTGTTCTGGAGGTTTATTGGGTGTGGTTTTGCTGGTGCAGGAGAAGTTGCACCGGCTATACGTGATTTTAACAGAGAACACATTGTCTATACCTGGGGTGGAGGTTTACGATTTAAGTTAAAGAAAGATCAGACTCTTAATGCACGCCTGGATATTGGATTTAGCAAGAACTTTATTGGTGTTTATGTGACATTAGGTGAAGCTATATAAATAAATTTTATTGAATAAATATATTCTTTACGATAGAATTAATTTATATGAAACGGCCGGTAGAAGTATCAACTATTGAATTAATTGAGATTCTTGACCGATATCTGCAAACTGAAGGCGCAACCAACTATGCTATTAAAATAGTTGGGTATCCGGGTGTAGGAAAATCAGCAATTGTAGAGCAGGTTGCAAAAAAGCATAATTATTATTACATAGATACACGTTTAGCATTCAAAGAAAATGTGGATTTAGGTGGCTATCCTGTACCCGATAACAATCTTAAAAGAATGATTTATTTCAGGCCACGGTTTATCCCGCCAGAAACTATCCCGGAAGGCTATAATGGAATTTTATGGTTTTTAGATGAAGCAAACAGAGCTCACCCAACTGTCATCCAGACATTATTTCAGATTATAACCGAGCGTATGTGTGGCGAACATGCATTGCCACCAAAGACTGCAATTGTCCTTGCAGGTAATTTAGGTGATTCAGATAATACAGTCATTACTGATTTTGATGATTCAGCTCTTGATGGCAGATTAGCAGTATTTAATCTGGTTCCGGATGCTTCAAACTGGCTGCAGTGGGCAATTGAAGAAGGCATTCATCCTGCAGTTATTCAGTACATCTCAACATACCCTGACAGATTATGGGATAGTTCATCGGTTAATCCTAATCCCCGTGGATGGCATCAGGTTTCCGATACTCTGTATAAAGCGTATAATTTAAAGACTGAGGAGCAATTCACAGGCTATCTTGCAAATAATGATTATAAGGTGCTTCAAAAAATTATTATATCCTTAATTGGTGATGTTGCCGGCACAGATTTTATTTTACAGTTTGTATCTGGGCGTGCTATAAGCAGCAATGATATCCTTGCAGGTGATGAAAAAAAATTGCAGGAACTTATGGATGATGCAATTCCCGCAGAGGATATATTATGGGCTGTTAATGGTGCCATTAATATGCTGTGCAATGACAATATCAAACGAAGTGATGGCCCCGATGAACAATTACTGAAAGAGTTGTCCAATTTTTTAAAATTTGTATCCTGTACACGTGCTGATACACGAGTGTCATTCATGTATTCACTGGTGAGGGACTGCGGGCTGTTTACTCAAATACCGGATGCATTAAACTATATTGATAACCCGGAAGAAAAACAGAGTATTATGCAAAAAGTTCAGGTTTTTCTTGATGTATAATAGCAATGGCCAATATATTTATTAACGAAGCACTTCTTAAAATCTGGAAACAGAGCAGATTTACATCATATTTTTATCATGCCGTTGAATTTGCACAAACACAATCAATACCAACGTTATCACTGATTGCATCACAGAGAATGGTTTTATACTACAATCCTGATTTTTTAAACACTATTTCGCAGGATGAATTTATTGGTCTTCTTGTTCATGAAATGCTTCATGTCATACTGGAACATGATCATAGAGCAAAGAAAGGTGATATTGTATTACAGAATATTGCTCAGGATATGGTGGTCAATACATTTATTTACAACCATAGAAAAAGTTTTTTTTCCCATAAAGGGCAATATCAGTGGGATGTGCCAGTTCTTACCATTCCTCAGGGCTTACCGATTATTCCTCAGGAATTTTATGATGAAACAGCTATCCAGGATCCTCTGTGGGAGGATGTATATAGGTGGCTATTGAAAAAACAAAATGAATTAACGGTTATACAACATCATGGTGATATAGAAAAACAAAAGGGAATGTTTCATGATGATCGGTATGCGATAGCTCATAATAATGGCCAGGAAGATGATAATGAATTTAATTATAAAAATTATCTTTCTCATTCATCCGTAGATGAAGAAAAACTGGTACTGCAGGATGAGAATTCATATCTTCCAACAGGTGTTCATTATTTTACCGAAGATAACGAAAATAAGCGCTCAGTAAAGAACAAAATTATTGCACATTCAAAAAAAGATGAATGGTGTGCTGTTGAACGGTCATATATGGATGTAGTGGCATTACTGGAAAAAATTGATAAATACAATAGTTCATATTATAAAAATCATATCAAAAGTATTATTGACTACATGTCGCATTCAAATGAGTGGTATTACACTCATTCGCGGTTTAACCGAAGATATGTTGCAAAAGGAATGTATATAGCAGGGAGGGCTTATAAACAGAGTGAAATAATAACAGTAGCTATCGACATTTCTGCTTCCATGATGGCACAAAGGGAAGATCTGGAAACAGCTTTTGGCATTATAGAAGATTTAACCGGTAAATATAAAGTCTTTCTTGTATGTGTGGACGAAGAATATTTCATTCCGGTAAAACAGGGGGACACATTCATACGGTCTGACCAATCATCAAAACCATATGAATATAACAAAGGTGACTGGAAGCTGATTAAATCAGGATATGGCGGTGCAACCTTCTTTTCATCATTTTTTAATGATTATTTAAAAGGGCATAAGGAAATGGTGCTTGTTATTACTGATGGATATATATATGATGTTGAAAAATTGAAGCCGTATCCCAATACTTTATGGCTTATAACAAAAAGCCGCCATGAAAATTTTGTGGCACCATTTGGGAAAGCAATTTCTATTGTATGATAACATAGCAGTATTGTTTCATATGTTTAAAGAAATACTATATGATTAAAGAAGATAACATAAAAAAAGCACAGGCAATTTACAGAGCAGGATTAGAAAATAATGACATAACATTAAACCTGGTTAAGGAACTGTTAGCCTGCAATGTAACAGATTATATTGTAAAAGCTGGCAAAGACTGGATGTACTTTGATTTTTCTCTGGCAATGGAATATTTCATAAAAAATAATGATATCGATGGATTGTATCATGCTGGTATTTACTGGAAAAACTTTGATTATCAATGTGGGATTAATCAAATTCTTGCATGGGATAATGATGAGTATATTTTCAGGGCAGGAAGGTTCTGGAAGCGGTTTGATTATGAAAGGGGGCTTACCCGCCTTATAGAATTGCACTCTTCCAAATATATATACCATGCGGGGTTGGACTGGAAACAATTTGATCATGAAAAAGGATTTATGGCATTATTGGGAATAAAAGATCCTGAATATATATTTTATGCCGGTATGCACTGGAATTATTTTGATTTTATTAAAGCTTCAGAAGTATTAATTGAAACACACAATTGTGAGTTTGTCTATAAAGCAGGCTGCCAATGGAAGTGGTTTGATTATAAACATGGCTGGCAGGTACTGGAACGTAAAGTCATTGAAGGCAGAAAATGGAGGGGCAAGGCGTTAGAAAATGAAAAGTGGAAAACGGGACTTAAAGAGATCTGGGAATACATGAAAGGGATGTAAATAAAATTTAATAATATTCATAAAAAATTTATTGTAATAATACTTGACGACGTATACAGTACCTTTTTAGTATCAGGTAAATTATAATGTATTGTATATGACACACTAGAGGTAGTGGATAATAAACAATATATTTATCGCTTTTAGTGGGAAATGCATGCTGTTCAGGATGTTTAGCATATTACTTTTATTACAAAAACAGATTCATGTATGATTCTTATGGGAGGTTCAATATATGAAAAAGTCAATTATAACAATTATTGTATTAATTTTTATATTTATTGTCTTTGTAATCAAAACATTATATGATGCTGGTGAATTTAAAACAATAAACCCATCTTCAAATTATTCATGTAAGCCTGTTGATTCTATACCGGGACCAGAAGATATTGTTATAGACTATAATTCCGGGATTGCATATATTTCTTCTGATGACCGTAGAGCTTTTGCTCGCGGGAAAAATATAAATGGGGCAATATTTTCATATAATACAAAAACAAAAGTTCTGAACAAAATGGAATCCAATTTCCCTTTTGAATTTCATCCCCACGGTATTGATTTAATTGCAATTACCAAAGACAAACTGTTACTATATGTAGTAAATCACCGTACTGATGGACATTATATTGAAAAATTTATTATTCAGGGAAACAATCTAAAATACATAAAATCCATTGAAGATCAAAATCTCATGTTTTCACCCAATGATCTTGTGATGATCAGTGAAGACATGTTTTATGTTACCAACGATCATGGCAATAAATCTGCATTTGGCAAGTCTCTGGAGGAGTATCTCCAGCTGGCAAATTCTTATGTGTTGTTTTATGATGGGAAACAATTTAACATAAAAGCACAGGATATTAAATATGCTAACGGCGTAACATTGAGTCCCGATAGATCAAAATTATTCGTTGCCTCACCGGTGGGTAAATGTATCAAAGTATATATTCTTCAAAAAGATTATAATTTAAAGTTTTTATATGATATACAATGCAATACAGGTGTTGATAATATAACGTTTGACAGGCAGGGAACGTTATGGGCAGGCTGTCATCCAAAATTATTAACATTTGTAAAACATTCAAAAGATGAACAGGCAATTGCTCCATCAGAAATAATTAAAATTACTTTTACCGATAGTAGCTACAAAAAGGAAACAGAATTCCTTGATGACGGGAAACTGATTCAATCGTCCACTGTGGCTGTGCGATACAATTCATCACTGCTGATTGGTTCAGTATTTGATAATCACATTCTTGATTGCTCATCAAAATAGGGGTTTGGTATGGAATGGGTTGTATCGAAAGGAAAAAAAGAACTTAAAATCCAATTAAAAAAGCCGGATGTACTTTTTGAAAGCTGGGAAATACAGTATATTTACAGCAAACATAATCAAGCTATTCATAGAATTCAGTCCTTACCTGTAACGGCATTGGGTAAAAAGAAAATTACCTGTATCGTTAATGATGATAATATACGAATTACTGTTGTTATATCGGATGAAGAAGATCATCTTGCTATAAAATATACTATAGACAACCTTTCTGATGAGGAATTATCATTAGATAAAATTATTACATCAATTGACAGATTCGCCATTCCTAAAAGCGAGAATTATAGGGTATTTAAAAATGGGTATCAGTCATGGAGTTTGACCAGGTCTTATTCATTGAATGATAAAGAAATAGCAAGCTGGCTTTCATGCATGAATATACTGCAGGACAATGAACGTAATCTTCCTTCAGGGCATGCTGGTGCGTTTAACAGTACTATGTTTACAGCAATAGGAAGCGACAGCTCAACGTATTGTGTCATTGGTCAGGGAAAACCGTTCAATCAATACCTGTATTGTAATTGGGTATCAACGGAAGGGATAATCAGGTTAGATCTTGTACATGATTTTTGTAACGTGGTTATGAGCCCATCTGCTAAGGTGCGTGCTGATCTAATTTATATTATCATCAATAACAATATTAATCAGGCACTGGAAAAATATTTTTTGCTGTTAAAACCGCAGATGCAAATACGAAAAAAGGTCCCCAGGGGATGGTGCTCATGGTATTACTATTATACAAAGGTTTCTGAAAAGATCATTTATGAAAATTTAAACTATCTGGCAAACAAACGAAAGTATTTTGATATTTTTCAATTGGATGATGGTTATCAAACTGCGGTGGGCGACTGGTTATCTATAAATAATAAATTTCCCGGAGGACTTGCTCCAATTGCCCGCAAGATCAGGACTATGGGGATGGTTCCGGGTGTATGGCTTGCTCCTTTTATAGCTTCACGAAAATCAATACTTTATCAAAATCATCCTGACTGGTTTCTTCATGATACTGATGGAAAGCCAGTTTTTGCAGGCTGGAATCCCAATTGGGATATATTTGGATATTTTTATGCTCTGGATACCACTCATCCAGAGTTCCAGGAATATATCAAAAATGTTATCAATGCAATGGTGCATGAATGGGGGTTTGGATATTTAAAATTGGATTTTGTATATGCGGCGTCGTTGTGTGGTAAAGCTTATGATATGAGTTTAACATCCGCTCAGCGTCTAAAATTGGGATATACTCTCATACGGGATGTTGCAGGTGATAAGGTTTTTATCTTAGGATGCGGTGCTCCCTTATCGGCTTCGATAGGTCATGTTGATGGAATGCGTATAGGCCCTGACGTTGCTCCCTACTGGATGGCTAAATATCGCTACAATATAACACGCGATCCTCATGCACTATGTACAAAATTTGCGATCAGGAGTATAGTAAACCGTTCACAGATGCATAGATTCTTATGGCTTAATGACCCTGATTGTATCATGTTGCGACAAACAGATACAAAGCTTACTCCTGAAGAAAGAATGACATTAATAAATGCAGTTATTATTACAGGAGGTATGTATTTTATTTCGGATAATCTGGCTTTACTACACAATGATGAGTGGAAGATTATGGATACCATTGATGAATTGATTAAGATATGTAGTTTAGAAAAATCTTATCCAGTTGACATCATGGAAAAGGAAATGCCCGAAATTATATATAATTCAGCTGGTTATATAGCATTTTTTAATTTTTCCGACAGGAGTATGGAAAAGATAGTTCCACTTAAAGGATTATTAAAAACGGTCATGACACCATCAAGCAAGCTGGTTGATGTATGGGGTAACAGGGAAATTTATATGTATATTGATCATTTAGATTTGGGCGAATTAAAGCCCCATGAATCAATTTTATGCAGGATTATGTAATTTTTTAAGCTTGACAAGATAATAGTAAACAAAGCTGATATTATAAAAGTAACTGTTTTAGCTGCTTTTAAGAAAATCCCTCAAAATTTCTATTCTTTTATTGCAAAAATGTTAAATATACAGAAAATTTAAGTATTTAAAATAGATGTTCTTGTACAATTTAGTATACTGAGTATCATAGTCAAAAATCTGTAAAAGGAGAATGGAAATGGCTATGATGCTTGCAAAGACAATTGAAACTACCACATCAAGTAATACGGGGGCATGGATGGAACAGATCTTAAAAAAGATTGAGAAGCTCATGCTTGAGCATGATGCCATTTCACCTGAATTAATCAAAAAGAAAGATATCAAATTGGGCCTTCGGAATCCGGATGGTTCAGGAGTTGTTGCTGGCATCACTTCAAAAGGTATAGTTATAGGCTACGAAAAAATTCCAAATTCTGATGGTACATATACTGTAAAGCCTGTTGAAGGGAAGCTCTATTATTGTGGCTATGATGCCTGTGAATTAGCACAGCACATTCAGAAAGAAGGAAGGTATGGATTCAATGAAATAACGTATTTACTTTTGACCGGCCAATTGCCAAATAAAAAAGATTTAGAACGCTTTGAAGAAATAATTGCTGAAAGGCGCCCGTTAACTAAGTTAGAGCGCGGCATTATCATGCAGGAAGATGTTAACAATAACCAAATGTATGCACTGCATTCGGTGATATCACACTTAAGCAGGTGTGACCCGGATCCTGATTCAACTGATATTAAAGATGTCAGTCGTCAGTGTATAAATCTTATAGCAAAGGTACCTGTCATTGTTGCATATAATTACAATGTAATGAAGTTCAGAAAAGGTGGTGATTTATTTATTACAAAACCCAACCCTGAATGGAGCACTGCTGAAAACTTTTTATATATGTTGCGAGGCGAAAGGCCCGATGATTATGAAGCCAAACTCTTTGATCTGGCACTAGCGTTGCATGCAGAACATGGTGGTGGGAATAATTCAACGTTTGCTGTGCGTACAGTATCGTCAAGCGGTGCTAATACCTATATGGCTTTGTGTGCTGGTGTGGCTTCATTGAGCGGTCATTTACACGGTGGAGCAAATGAGGCAGTTATGAAAATGATGAAGGATATTAAACAGCATGTTAAAGATTGGAATGATGATGACGAAATAGAACATTATCTTAAACTGATGCTGGAAAAGAAAGCCTATGACAGAAGTGGCAAAATATATGGCATTGGCCATGCGGTCTATACAAAATCTGATCCACGCGCTATTATTTTCAGGCAAAAAGCTGAAGAATTTGCACGGATGAAAAAGAATTTAGATGAATTTAATCTTTTTGCAAAAGTTGCAGATATTGGTTCACGTTTGGTTCAGAAATATAAGGAGACAGTTGCTTCACCAAATGTTGATTTTTATTCCGGATTGATTTATAAGATGATGGGTATCCCCATGGAACTATTTACACCTATTTTTGCCATGGCACGCTTCAGCGGATGGTCAGCTCACAGAATTGAACAGATAATTCAAAATAAGATCATACGACCTGCTTATGCTTCTTCTATGGATAGATATAAGGAATATATTCCGCTGGAGAAACGATGAGCCCTCAATAATTTTCATTAATATTATAAAAAAGAGGGGTACGGGAAACCCCTCTTTATTTTTTTATTTAAAAAGTGTTGACTAAAAAACCATGTGTTATAACATAACATTGTTATGTTATAAGGAGGTTCTATGGAATATGATGTAATTATTATTGGTGCAGGAAATGCAGGTTTATCTGCAGCTGCTACCCTTGCAAAAAAAGGGGTAAAAATCCTTCTGATTGAAAAGCATAATATTCCGGGCGGGTGTGCAACAAGCTTCTGCCGGGGAAGGTTTGAGTTTGAAGTTTCGCTTCATCAGTTAAGCGGAATGGGTACTCCCCAACGTCCAGGCCCACTTAGAAGTGTGCTTGATAGCGTTGGTGTTCTTGATAAGCTGGAATTTGTTGAAATGGAAAAATTATACAGAGTGGTATTGCCTGGTATTGTTGATATTACATTACCAACCAATAAGGATGAATTGATAAAGGTACTTCAGGCAACGTTTCCAAAAGAAAAGGATGCAATTCAAAAGTTTTTTGATTTTGTATGGCAGTTTTTTACAGAGGTTATAGGGGCATTTTACCTGAATGACCCGGATATTAATCCTAAAAAATACCCTTTATATTACAAATATGCATTAAAGGATACAAAATCTGTACTTGATGAATACTTTACCGATCCGGTACTCAAGGGGGTAATCAGCCCTTACTGGACATATATGGGTTTACCGCCATCAAAGCTTTGCTTTAGTGATATGGCGGCTTTGCTGTTTTCCTATGTTGAGTTTAAGCCGTATCATATCAAAGGCGGATCACAGATGTTATCCAATGCAATGCTGGAAGTAGTGTATCAAAATGGTGGCGAAGTTTTATTTAATACCCAAGTTGAAAAACTGCTGATAAAGCAAAATCGAGTGTATGGAGTTAGGACTACCTCAGGAAAAGAATACACATCAAACTATGTCCTTTCCAATGCATCAGCAATAACTACCTTTGTGGATATGATGGATGATACTGATAATGAACAGATAATTCAGCAATATAAAGGCAGTACGGTAGGAACATCGTTTTTTACTATTTATTGTGGGTTGGATTGCGAGTATTCTGAAGTTGGTATCAATGAAGAAACTAATTTTATATGTAATACTACCGATCTTGAACTGGATTATGAGTTATCGAAAACACTGGATACCGATAAAAGTTCATTCATAGTAACCTGTTATAATGTTTTTGATAATGAAATGGTTCCCAAAGGGACATCTCAGGTTGTACTGGTTACCATGAAGTATGCCGAACCATGGTTGCGGGTACCACCACATCAATATAATGATGAAAAGTATCGGTGTGCCGAAGCCATGCTTAAAAATGCTGAAAAAGTTTTCCCTGGGCTTATTAGCCATATTGAAGAAATGGAGATAGCCACACCTATTACTCATATGCGCTATTTGGGTCATCCGGGCGGTGGAGCATACGGTTTTGACCAATATGTAAAGGACTCAACATTGTTTTTATCGCCAAAACCGCCAATTGAAGGTTTGTACTGTGCAGGCAGCTGGTATGGTTCTGCCGGATATCAGCCAACACTAACCTCCGGACATCAGGCAGCACGGGCTATTTTAAAAGAGATGCGAAATAAATAGGGGAGGAGCATAATGGATAGTACAATATTAAAACAATTAGAAGGGTATCAGAGTGTTGTTAATGATATTGAAGTGTTGCAACGGTATGGATATAATTATCGATTAGACAGAGGGCTTGTAAAACAATATGTTGAGCAACTGCATCCGCATTCTCTTGATGTTAAGGTAATTGATATCATTGATGAAACGCCCTCAACAAAAACGGTGCGCCTATCATCCAGAAAAAAATATTTACCGCCATTTCAGGCAGGGCAGTATATTTCGGTTACTGTTTCAATTGATGGTATTCGTACTACGCGGCCGTACAGTATATCATCTTCACCTGATCAGATTGCATTTTATGATATTACTGTCCGGCGTGTTGAAGGTGGTTTTGTTTCACATTATCTTTGTGACAAGCTTGCCATTGGCGATAGTTTGCAAATATCAGCTTCTTCCGGTAATTTTTATTACAATCCAATCATCCACAGCAATAAGCTCGTTTTCATTGCAGGCGGAAGCGGTGTAACACCGTTTAAGTCAATGATTCAGCATGCTATAAACACGGGAACAGAACGCGAGATGTGGTTAATCTATGGGAGTAAAAATCCTGATGAGCTTATCTTCAATGAGTATTTTGCCTCGGCTTCAAAGAAATATCCATTTTTCAAATACATTCCTGTATGCGAAGAAGGTGAAAGCAGGTACAAAGGCTATATTACCGCATCAATCATCAAAGATGCTGTGGGCGACAGTTCCAATAAGACATTCTTTATGTGTGGACCACAGACAATGTATGAACATATGCTAAAGGAGCTACAGCCGTTGCAATTAAAACCAAAGCAGATCAAAATGGAGATGTATGGCGTGCCAACAGATATTTTTTCACAGACGGGATGGCCAAAAGAAATTTCAAAAGACACCACGTTTACTATAAAAGTACGTGGGAAAAAAGATATACGTGTTCAAGCCGGAGAGACGCTTTTGCAATCGCTTGAAAAAAACGGGATCATTGTACCGTCACTTTGTCGTAGTGGTGAATGCAGTTTATGCAGGGTCAAGCTTGTAAGCGGTAATGTATATCAGCCTGAGGGTGTAAAGATACGCCAGGCCGACAGGCGCTTTGGTTATATTCATTCATGTGCTTCATTTCCAATAAGTGATTGCGAGATAATACTATGATAGCTTGATCAGACTGCTTAATACTATTGAACAAAAATCCCCTTTAATCATTGTACACAATAAGTTGAGGTGGGTTAATTAAATTTATTTTAGCAGGAGATGTTTTATGATGAAAACAAGAATTACTGAAATGTTTGGTGTAAAGTATCCCATTATATGTGGAGCTATGATGTGGTTATGCAAGCCAAAACTATGTGCAGCAATTTCAAATGCAGGTGGAATAGGGAATCTTACAGCTGGTAATTACAACACCGAAGAAGAATTCAGAGCAGCAATAAGGGAAACACGGAAACTAACCGACAAGCCTTTTTTTGTCAATGTTACTATTTTGCCTTCGGTTCGCATAACCGGTGAACACCATAAAATGTATCTTAGGGTATGTGCTGAAGAAAAGGTAGCAGGCATTGAAGTATCAGGAGCACCAATTGATAAGGCATGCGGTATGGAATATATTGATATGCTGAAAAAAGCAGGCGTTAAGCTTTTCCATAAGGTAGGTGCAGTACGTCATGCAGTTCACGCCGAGCATGTTGGCTACGATGGAATTTATGCGGCTGGTATTGAAGAGGGTGGCCATCCACTGGATGATGATGTAACCACAATGGTACTGACTACAAAGATAGCACAAACTGTAAAAATTCCTGTAATAACGGTTGGCGGTATTGCAAATGGCAAAACTATGGCAGCAGCTCTTATGCTTGGTGCTGAGGGGGTAATGATGGCAAGCCGTTTCATTGCAACTAAAGAATGTGAAGTGCACAATAACATAAAGCAGGAACTGGTACAGCGGCAGGAATATGAAACCACACTCATAATGAAGAGCCTGCATCTTCAGGGAAGAGCATTAAAAAATGAAGTGGTAAATAAGATTCTTGAAATTGAACAGCGTGGTGGCGGTTTTGAAGAATTATTCCCGCTTATATCAGGCGAGCGTATGAGCAAAGCATGGGAGCAGGGTGATGTCAATGCTGCACCACTTATGGTTGGACAATCTATTGGGCTTATTGACGATATCCCAACATGTGCACAATTGCTGGAACGTATGAACAAAGAAGCCGAAGAACAGATACAGCGAATAGCCGGAAATATTAAATAATAAAATCATAATATAAAATATATAAAATCAGAATTGTATGAATTAATGGGGCACAGCGTATTGTGCCCCAACACATGCTACACTGTTACCGGTATTAATTATAATAACGGTAAAAGCTTCTTCTTTATAGAAGAAGCAATGAGTGCATGCCCTCTTTCGTTGGGATAGCAAGGATCATAGGATAGTAATGTAGTAACGGGATTGCCTGTAACATAACAGTAGTTCATCCATTCCAAATGCACTGTTGCTAAATGGCAGTATAAATCAAATGCAACTTCGCGAATGAGGCGTGTATATATTTCAAAAGCTTCAAGCAGGTTCTGGTCGTCAATAATATGTAACGTTGGAAAAATTATCTTTTCAATTGATACTGAGCGTGCCTTCTGCACCATTCGCACAAGATTTTCTTTAAATTCAGATTTATATACCGGCCTGAAGATATCTTCCATACCAAAGTGAATGATGATGATGTCGGGTTTGTGGGAAAGGACTTCTTCAAAATGCCACACCCCTTGAAAGGAACTATCGCACATATTTGAAATATTAATGATTGTATGATTGCCGGACAAATGATCACGCAATATATCAACATATGATACTGTACTGTTAAAACCAAGTGCAATTGAACTTCCCCGGATAACTATCTTTGACATACACACCTTTATATAATTTTATAGATACTATCGCTAACTGTATGGACAAACATTATGTGTCATACAAAAAATACTGTTGACATTTTACCTTCATTAAGTGTAGCAGTGAATAATTTGCTGGTCAAAAATAAAGAGGATATCATGAAAAAAATTGGCATTATTGTTAATTTAAATTCAAGGAAATATAAAATTCAAAAAAATAATCCTTATGGCGTATTTGAAAAAATTGGCGGTGATAATGTTATTGTGAAATACACACGCAGTATTGAAGAGATTGTTGATGTAGCAAAAGAATTTAAAAAAGAGAGTGTTGATTATATTGCTCCGTCAGGCGGTGATGGTACATTACACCATATCATAACTCAATTCAGCAAAGTATATAACAAAAATATCCCGCCACTACTCATATTGAAGGGCGGTACTATGAATAATGTGGCAACAAGTATACAATTAAAGGGCGATGCATATGCCATATTGAAAAGAGCTGTTGATACTTTGAAAAGAGGCGGCCACTTATCAATTGTTACAAGAAATACAATGGATATCAATGGCAATTACTGCTTTTTATTTGGGAACGGTTTAACTGCTGATTTCCTTGATACATATTATAGTATTGGTAAAAATTATACAAAACTAACTGCTTTAATAGTAAACAGTATCTATGCAGCTCTGGCTAATAAAAATATAAAGCTGTTTAGAGGGTTTGATGGAACGGTGTTGTGCGATTTGGTTGCATTACCGCAGAAACATTTTTTGAGTATACTTGCCGGTACGGTAGAAACCATTGGTATGGGATTTTATCCGCTTTTCAGAGCAAATGAAAAAGATGGCGCTTTCCATGTCATTGCATGTTCAATGAAGCCTGCAGAGTTAGCAAGAAATGTTATAAAGCTTAAAAAAGGCAAAAATATTAAGCATAGCAATTACTTTGAAAAAGCTATTTCAAAATTAGAAATTCATGCACAGGAGCCATTTATGTATACCATGGATGGGGATCTTTACCATTCAAATGGCACTCTCACTGTTTCAGCAGGCATTCCTGTACATCTTGTTGCAGTGTAACCTCATACAATTCCTTTTTGAAATACGTTCTTCAGTTTATTAATATCGTGCATGAGCAGTGCAAACTTATCGGGACGCAAAGACTGTTCGCCATCGCTCAGTGCTTTTTCAGGTTCTACATGGCATTCAATCATTAAGCCATCGGCACCTGCTGCTATTGCCGCCAGTGAAAGCGGATGGATAAGCTTCCAGTTCCCTGCAGCATGCGAAGGGTCCACAATGACCGGAAGATGCGTCTTTTGTTTTAAAACAGGCACGGCCGATATATCAAGGGTGTTGCGTGTTTCGGTTTCAAAGGTGCGAATGCCGCGTTCACACAGTATAACATTTCCGTTGCCTTCTGATAGGATGTATTCGGCGGCCATTAAAAACTCTTTTATTGTTACCATCATTCCGCGCTTCAGGAGAACCGGTTTTTGCAGCCTACCCAATTTTTTCAGCAATGAAAAATTCTGACAATTGCGTGCACCAACCTGTAATATATCTGCATATTCTGAAACTACGGGAATATCCTCACTGTCAAGCACTTCGGTGATTATTGGCATGTTGTAAAAATCACCTGCTTTACGAAGCAACTTGAGTCCTTCAATACCCAAACCCTGAAATGAGTATGGTGATGTTCGTGGTTTAAATGCTCCCCCGCGTAAAATAGCTGCACCATACTGTTTTACAAATTCAGCGGTTGCCATGATCTGGGATTCGGATTCAATAGAGCACGGACCGGCTATAACTGTTGTTGAATGTGGTGCGATAGTTACATTATACGGTAATTGTATTATAGTAATTTGTTGATTGGTTTTACTGTAAAGTGGTACAGTGGGAGCAGATGCAAGTGGTAGTAAACAGGATTGTTCTGCTAAGTCTGCATTGCATGTTGCCATAAAATCCTCCGTTCATTTGACTTTTGATTAAAGAGCCCGGAGGGTGGCGACCTTCTGCTACTCATGGAAATAACAAAGGCCGCCGGCTACCCGCCTGCGGCCCTTGCTACAATAACAGCATCAGCAAAAGCTACAGACGAGCCCTGCTATAAAAATAATAAAACCAAAAATAGAAGCTTTTGCTGATGATGTCATTTAAATATGATTTCATATATGCCGTATAATATCTTCTAATTATAATCCTGCAAACATACACCAGATAAACGTGATGGTGTCAACAAAAAAATAAAAAAAAATATCGTACAAAAAATTTTTTTCAACAGGGACATTATATGTCACACCTTGTGGTTTTAATTATAAGCGATAGTTACTGAAAGGCTACTGGTTGCTTATTATTACAAAGCGTAATTGTATCATTGCCGGTTTAAAAAAGGTAGCCATTCAGTATATAATATAACACGTCATAAGGAGGAAAAACATGAAACTAAAATCATTAGTAAGTATCGTTGTGTTGTTTGCAATAGGGTGTTCAAGTATGAATGTTAAAACTGAAGCTAAAAGTTACAAAGATCTTGAGGACAATCAATCACAAATTAAAAAAGTTATCGTTTATGCAACAACAAAAAATCTTCAATATGGTGATTATATTGAGTCAAATATTGTTAAGTATATTCAAAAAAATTATGAATGTAATGCAGTCAAAAGTTTAGATATAATAAACCCGGCAAGAACGTATAGTGACGATGAACTAAAAAGTATTTTAATAAAGCATTCAATAGATGCACTATTAATATTTGATGTGAAAGATGTAGGATATAACAATACACAATTTACAATGAATCAACCGTATCAAACATATGGGGATATATATAATAGGGGTGGAGGTATGTATTCATACAATATGCAAACGTATGGAGGTCCGCAAACGTATAATTTTATCAAACCATATTTGTATGCAGTAGCGGAGCTTTATGATATAGTTAATAAAAGAAAGTTATGGATAGTACAATTGAATTCGTATGGCAATGCGTTTGCAGATATTGATGATACACTTAATGATGCCATAAAGACCACAGTAAAAAAATTGGAGGAGGATGGAATAATTAAACGCAAACAAAAGAAACAATAAATGGTAGTAAGGAACAAACAAATAAAACGTTTAAACAGCAAATTGGTTATGCTGACTTTATGTCACTTGATGCAATAATTGAAGCCTTTAGTGTAGATAAGGTAACAAAAGAATTTTACAAAGGGATTGTACAATTATATAATACGTTAATTAAAGATGACAAGAATGGTATACAAAAATATCCTGATATGGACAAAAAAGATAAAGGAGAATTTGGTGTTCGTTTGCTTGGCAGATTGCTTTTTTGCTGGTTTTTAAAAAAGAAAAAAGATGGCAACAATACAGCAATTATTACTGACCAGCTATTGTCATCAAGAATAGTAGAACAAGACAATGATTTTCTTCATGAATTGCTGGAACCATTGTTTTTTCAGGTACTTAACACACCCATAGAAGAAAGAATAGATATATATAAACAGGAGCCATGGGGAAAAAATACCATTTTTGAATGGTGGATTATTTGAACCGCACGAAAGTGATTTCTATAATCCTAATAGTTTTGGTATTTCACAAAATATTAATATATTACGTGTTAATAACAGATGGTTTAAAAACGTTTTTGAATTATTTGAACAATACAACTTCACCATTGATGAAAACTCAACTTTTGATGCTGAAATATCAATTGATCCTGAAATGTTGGGACGAATATTTGAAAACCTGCTGGCTGAAATAAACCCTGAAACCGGTGAAAGTGCAAAAAAACTAACAGGAAGTTATTATACCCACCGGGAAATAGTTGAATATATGGTCAATGAATCCTTACGGCAATATTTAAAAGAAAAAACTGGTTTAGATGAAGGGGTAATTGATACAGTATTACAGCAGGATGATGAAAATATTAAATTAAATGAAAATCAGATAGATGCAATAATTGATGCACTGGATAAAATAAAAGTAATTGATCCAGCCTGTGGAAGCGGTGCATTCCCCATGGGTGTGTTGCATAAGATGGTTTCAATACTGGAAAAGGTTGACCCTAAATCAAATAAGTGGCTGGCAAAAAAGGTTAATCAAATTCACGAACCTAAAATCCAACAGGAGCTGGAACATAAAATGAAAGAAGAAAATTGGGATTATATTCATAAACTGGGTATAATACAAAATTCTATATATGGGGTTGATATACAGCCAATAGCAACAGAAATATCAAAATTGCGCTTCTTTTTAACGCTTATAGTAGATGAAAACATTGATGATAACAAGCCAAACAGAGGCATAATACCATTACCAAATCTGGAATTTAAATTTATAACGGCAAATACCTTAATTGGATTAAAAATTGTAGATAATTTATCTGATAAAATTTATCTTATAGAAAAATTAAAGAATTTAAGAGAACAATATTTTAAATCATGCGGATTAAATAAGAAAAAATTAGAAGAAGAGTTCAAAAAAACACAAAAAGAAATGTTAAAATATGCACTAGAATGGCAAGCCTACAATGAATATTCATTTGCACTTTCAGAATGGGAGCCATTTTCATTTAAAGCAAGTAAATGGTTTGACCCTGAGTGGATGTTTGGGGTTAAAAATGGCTTTGATATTGTAATTG
>DYLU01000028.1 GCA_020721905.1 Leptospira biflexa
GGGGTCAGAGCATTATAATGACAAAAATATTCCATATACAAGAAATTATTTTATTGCATAAAAAGACCCAATAATGATATACTATATAGTCCAAGGCTGATGTTTTTTCTGAATGAAGTGTGATGTAATTTAAGGAAGTACGGTATATAAAATATGATAGATAATATAATTCAATCAAAATTTCGATCTTTTATGTTAATAGCATTAATAGTATCTATTACTGCTGTATCCTTAACCTGCGATAGAGTAAACCTTTATGACATTGCCAGCAGTAAATCCCGCACAGCTTATGCAGTTATTTATAATGGCACAATCTCTAGGCTTGCAATAGTTTCCATTAATTGGGATAAAACATACACTACTCAATTTCAGTTTCTATCGCTGGTAAATGGAATATCGGTAAATTCTCAAACCATAACAATTTATGATTCTACATATATATATAGAGCAGAGAATGATTTAACAACATGGCTATCAATAGCACAGTCACCACCTGCATTACTGAATACAATTGGATATCATGATAGTTTTGTATATTTAAATTCAAATACTTTATTTATGTTAAATATGTCAACACAAACATGGGATACTATAGCAACACTTACTAATGGGCAAGATATATTTCAAGGACATGATGGCGAGATATATGCATTTGTGCCGGATACTCCTTCTTTTTATAGATTTACAGGAATCAATTTTGAACCAACCACGCAGTTTAACTCACCCCCTACATTTCTGGGGAATTTTATAGGTGGCTATAGAACCCCTAGATATTTTTATGTATTTTACAGTGGTACGTCTAATTCCATTTTCAGAACTGATGGTATAACAGATACAAATTTTAATTCTTCTACTTCATGGGACTCTATTTTTGATGTAACAGTGACCGATGATGATAAAATTTATGCAATGATATCTGAGTCAGGTTCTAATTCCCTTATTCACCTGACAGCAGCTAATACCTATACCACACTGCTAAATTGCGGATCTGACGGTCTTTTCAAGTTGGATTCTCTTGACAACGAACATCTTATTGTCGCAGTCAATGCAAATATCAGCGGATATAATGGACTTTTTATATATAACGTTAAGGATAAAAAAATTGAAAAATTCATCACAACCGAAGATACTATAGCACTATATGTACCCCGATAACTATTTATCTGGTTATTGTTTAAAGACTGTAAGCGTTTTATGTATGCTATTACGGCTCCAATTTATCAAGCACTTATTTGCTTAAACCTATAGAATACCTTTAATGCATCTGTAGATGTTAGATATCCCAATCGCTCAAGCATATATACCCTGTTATAACATACGATAAACTCACCAATTACTTTCTTGTCATCTTCTAATGTTCCACAGTCATGGATACTGAAAGTGGTGTATCAGCGTCCCATCATGCTTTGCTGCTTCCTGTTTGCCAGAAATTCATGTAGCATTGTTTCTCTGATAATAACAAAGACACTATTTTTACCAATAGATTTGTCCTCTTCCATTCAACATGTGATGTATACGCATATAGATTTTCTTGTGTCCCGTTCCGTGGAACGGAATAGAATCCACTGCCTTTTTAATCTCATCCGTGAGCTCTTCATCTGGAATCAACATTTTGCACCTCTATCCTTTCACCCAGTAACAATCGTAAAACTGTTTTTCCCTTAACCTTTGCATGTATTCTTTTCATCCTTACAGCGTGATTCATCTATGCCTACAACTTCAACTATAATTTATTCTAAATATATTCTAAATACTATGCTTAGTTGAAATCGGGGGCAAGATATAATTTCTTATTTTTATTTATTTTTTTACTTGTAAAAACAGAAATATGACTTATATTTATGTAAACTTTTAAATAATGGTTTTACTCAATGTGTACAAATGAACAAAATAACAAAATTAAGATAATTTTGTACTTAATTTTATTTACCTGTTTATGTATATTCCCTGTCTGTGACCGCGTAGATATGTATGACATTGCAAGTCAGAAATCACGAACAGCTTACGCAATAGTGTCTGATGGTGTTACTTATACTCTAATCATCTATAATGAAAATTACATAAAACAATTTACTGTAGACTCATCTTTTACTAACCAACCTGAGGGAATTTCTGTTAATGCAATAAAAAAAGTTATTGCATTTGATAATTCTTCTTATACAGCATTTACCCAGACAGATCTTGTACATTGGATAAATTTATCAACTTACCCTTCTAATAAAAATGTTATTGGATTACATAATGATTATATATATCTAACAGTTACTGCTCTGATGCATCTCAATAGTACCACCTATATGTGGGAAAATCTTATGGCTGCATCATCTAATGCTATTGGCATTTTTCCGGGTTATGATGGTGAAATTTATTTACTGGACATTAATTCTGGAATTAGTATGACTTTTTATAAAGTATCGGATTCAACCCTTATCCAGATTACAAATCCCATAACACCACCTCCTTTAACTGGATCATACCTTAATGGATATAAAACTGATAGTTCATTTTATTTCTGGTATACTGGTTCACAAAATTCAATATTTGTGGTTCAAGATAATACCTGGATAAATTATAATAGTAATACACCAATAGACAATGGTATCATAGATGTTGCAGTTACGGATAATAACAAAATATATGCTTTATCATTTAACACTTCTGGAATTGACTATTATCTTTATTATATAGAACAGCCGGGCTCATATTCTCAAATATTATATATTGGTCACAATACATCAGTAACATATTTTAATATGGAAGCACTTGATAATAATCATATAATTATTGCTACTTATGGATTAAGCTCCGGTTACAATGGCCTTTTTATATATAATACTAAAAAAAACAAAGTTGAAAAAATTATTACCACTAAAGATGTATTTGCCCTGTATGTGCCTCGATAGTAGATACATTAGTAAAAATATCAATTTCCTTTACCTAACAGGATATCGATAATGATGAAAAACAGTGTATACATTATATTTATTTGTTTGCTTATTCTGTTTTTAACAATTTCTTGCTCTACAATTCCAACGGTACAGCAAAAATCGCAAATTTATTCTTTTTCTTCCAATTCATTAGCACTTCCTAAAAGCAAAGACCTTATAGACAAAACCCCAACATATGAAGTATATTTTGATTTACTTGAGGATACGCGCTGTATTGATATCTCAGTTATTGCCCAGAACAGAAACGGCAAAAGAGTGCGTTGCGCTTTTATTTTAGAATCACGTATTGATCTTTCTCGATTTCAAAAAAAACCATTGCAACCTGTCTATTCTGAAATGGCAAAAAACTTTGATATTAACTGGCGTTTTCAAAGCAATATCTTTGTATGCACTGATGATACTGATCCTCTGAAGCGTCTTGCTAAGGGTAACTATCGCTTAAAAATATCATCATTTTCAAATAATTATTATATATTCACCATTAATATTAAATCACCGGTTGCGGTGGAATTCAGAAAATAAGATCTATTATTTTAATTTACAATAAGTACTTTTATGCCAAAGCATTATGATGACATTGAATCAGAAGACCTGTATGAAATGGCATTGCAATGGGCATCACAGGGGTTTTACGATAAAGCTATTGAACTAATAAAACAATCAATAGCGCTTAATCCCAATTTTATTGGTGCATATATTGATTTAGCACACCTATATGCAAAAAAACGCAGGTACAATGATGCATTCCATATTTTGAAAAAAGCTTCAAAAATTGATACCGGGTTTCACCGTTTAAATTACCTTATGGCAAAATATGCATATAAAAACGGCGATTACAAAGCAGCAATAAAATATATAAACCGTGCTCTTGATCAATCCAATGAAAAACTTTATATAAGGGCAAAAGAAGTACTTACAAAAAAACGATAGTTATAAAAATATAGTTTTATAATAAAATTTTGCTTGTTTTTTATATAATATGCTGTATTCTTGCTATAAGAATCTATAATAAAATTATTTTGCAGGAGGTTATATGAAAAAGATATTACTTGTGTTACTGGTGGTTTTTACAGCTTCCAGTGTTTTTGCTGCTGGCATAGGCATTAAGGGTGGCTATTCAAAGATGTATGATGACTATGCTGATAGTTTTGATGATACATGGAATTTTGGTATTGTTTTTGATATGGGGAAATTCGTTTTCAACAATCTACAGTTCAGGCCGGGCATTGATTACCTGTCCCTGGAAAATGAAGATTCCAATTATGCATTTGCTGATGTATATGGTATCCATTTAGACTGGTACTGGTTTTTCATGGGTAAAAAGCAGTTCTCACCTTTCCTGGGTTTTGGCCCTGCTTTAAATTACTACAGCTTTGATGATAACAGCACCAATAACGATGATTCAGATGCTGGCATAGAAGGATTTGCAGGTGTTGATTTTGATTTGAGTGGACCATGGAAGCTTATGCTTGAATTGCGGTATTTATGGCATGACTTTGCAGACAGAGATACAACTATAGTAAAACTTAATGCTGGTTTGATGTATTATTTCTAATTATAATAAAAGGGTCAATTGTGTAATTTCCCCTTTTATTATCCCAATCTTTTTTTATCAAAATCGGAACGTTGAAATAAGGGATATACTTTTATCCCTTTTTCTTCTATTGCTTCACGCCCTCCTTCCTGTCGATCTATGATTACTGCTGCTGCTACAACATGTAATCCTGATTCCTGAAGCTTTTCAATTGCTGTTATGGTAGAGCCGCCGGTAGTGATAACATCATCAATAGCAATAACATTATTTACGTTAGCAGTGTTGCCTTCTATCCACTTTTGGGTGCCATGTTTCTTTGGTTCTTTTCTGACGATAAGCGGATATAAAATTTTACCTTGAGCAAATGCCTGCATTGCTGTTGACAGCGAAATGGGGTCAGCACCTAATGTTAATCCACCAATTGCATCAGCTGATAAATCCTTAATTAAATCAAACATGCATTTTCCCACTAAAATACAACCTTCAGGATCAAGTGTGGTTGCCTTGCAGTCAAAGTAATAGGGGCTTTGCTTGCCGCTCACCAGTGTAAATGGCGGATTGTCTCTGTACATAAATGATTTTTGATATAAAATTTCAAATAATCTTTCTTTATCGTTCATACATCTTTCTCCTTTTTATACTTTTTTGGCCACAGTCTGGCAAGCCGTTCTTTGATATTCTTTTCAATCCCTTCTTCAGAAGGTGCATAAAAAATCAAATCTTTTATTTTATCAGGCAAATACTGTTCATGGACAAAATGCCCCTGATAATCATGCGGATATTTATACCCCTTTGCATATCCCAACTGTTTCAAAAGTTGTGAGGGAGCATTTCTAAGGTAGAGGGGAATTTCATGGACATCACGTGATGCTATTTCTTTGGCATTAACCAGTGCCATATAGCTTGCATTACTTTTAGGACATGATGCCAGAAATGTTGCCATATGGGCAAGTATAATTTCACACTCAGGCAATCCTACATTTTTTACTGCAAGCATTCCCGATGTGGCGACAGTTAATGCCAAAGGGTAAGCGTTGCCTATATCCTCAGATGCAAATATGACCATTCGGCGTGCAATAAATTCAGGATCTTCACCGGCAACTAACATCCGTGCCAGATAGTAAATGGCAGCATTGGGGTCAGAGCCACGTAATGATTTGATAAACGCCGAGATGGTATCGTAATGCTTATCGCCAGCCTTATCATATGCAATACTCTGTTCTTTATAAGCTTCAAAAATTGTATCCTTATCGATGTTGCCCTGGCCTTTCAAAAACGCTGCAGCCTCAAGTATATTCAGCGCACGCCGCGCATCACCCATTGCAAGCTGTACCAGCACATCAAGAGCATCAGCATCAAGCCGTATTTTGTTGTGCGATAGTTCCCGGTCATTGGCCATTGCAGCAGTAACTATCGCCCTTAAATCATCTTCTGTTAAAGGATACAGCCGCAAAACACGGGTACGTGACAATAATGGCGCTATGATGCTGAATGACGGGTTTTCGGTTGTTGCTCCAATCAGTACAATGTCACCATTTTCTACAGCACCTAACACTGCATCCTGTTGTGCCTTATTAAAGCGGTGAATTTCATCAATAAAAAGAAGTGTTTGAACACCTGCAGTTCTATTGGCCTTACCCCTGTCAATAACCTTGCGTACGTCAGCAACTCCTGCCGAGATTGCGCTTATAAAATATGAATCCATGCTGCAGGCATTTGCAATAAGATGGGACAGTGTGGTTTTGCCGGTTCCAGGATCACCCCACAGAATGAGCGATAGAGCTTTCTTTTGTTCAAAGATAGAATACAGCAGTTTCCCTTTTGAGAGCAGATGCTTTTGTCCCGTAAACCCTTCAATGGTTCTGGGGCGCATCCGCTCTGCCAGGGGGATGTACGTGTTTTTATCAAATAAGTTCATTATCCATATATTACATACTGCGCCTGTATATGCCACCAACGCCGTACAGGGCACCGGTTAACTGGCCTAATGAACAATATTTTGCAACATCCATTAATGTTTCAAACACATTTTCATGCTGTTTAACAGCAGTTTTTAATTTTTCTAAAGCTATTATTGATTCCGGTTTCCATACAGCATGGAATGCCTCCAGCGAAGCAATCTGAGTATCTTTTTCATCCGGGGTTGCACGAACTACCTCATCAGGAACCTGAATGGGGCTCCCGTTTTTAGAAAGGAATGTATTAACACCAATGATGGGCAATTCGCCTGTCATCTTTTTATTTTCATAGTATAATGATTCTTCCTGTATTTTATTGCGCTGATACATTGTTTCCATTGCACCCAATACGCCGCCACGTGCACTAATATTATCAAATTCGGCAATAACCGCTTCTTCAACTAAATTGGTTAATTCTTCAATGATAAACGAACCCTGCAGTGGATTTTGATTTTTTGCCAATCCATATTCCTGATTAATAATCATCTGTATTGCAAGTGCTCTTCGTACTGATTCCTCAGTGGGTGTGGTAATGGCTTCATCATACGAGTTGGTATGCAGTGAATTGCAGTTATCGTATATTGCGTACAGGGCCTGCAATGTGGTGCGAATATCGTTAAATTCTATCTCCTGTGAATGCAGTGAGCGTCCGGACGTCTGTATATGGTATTTCAGCAATTGTGAACGCTCATTGGCGCCATATTTGTATTTCATGGCTTTTGCCCAAATCCTTCGTGCAACCCTGCCAATAACGGAATACTCAGGATCAAGTCCATTTGAAAAGAAAAAGGATAAATTGGGGGCAAAGTCATCAATGTGCAAACCGCGTGCCAGGTAGTATTCCACATAGGTAAATCCATTTGCCAGTGTAAATGCTAATTGCGTTATGGGATTTGCACCAGCTTCAGCAATATGATAACCGGAAATAGAAACCGAATAAAAATTATTAATCTTATGTTTAACAAAATATTCCTGCATATCGCCCATAAGCTTCAGAGCAAAGTCAACTGAAAATATGCAGGTATTTTGTGCCTGTTCCTCTTTTAGTATATCAGCCTGTACTGTTCCCCTCACCGTTGCAAGTGTGTGATTCTTTATATTGTGATATACATCCGAGGGTATTAGCATATCACCGGGGATGCCCAGAAGAAGCAGTCCTAAACCATTGTGCCCATCAGGCAGTTGTGGTGCCCTGTATACCGGTGGCACTGCATTGCGTTTTTGGTAAAATTCCTGAATCCTTCTATTTACTTCATCGGTTAAGCCATTCTGCTGTATATACAATTCACATTCCTGATCTATGGCAGCATTGAAAAAATATGCAGTCATAATTGGTGCCGGCCCGTTTATTGTCATACTCACCGAGGTATTGGGATCGGTCAGCTTAAATCCTGAATATAAACGTTTTACATCATCAACCGTTGAAATTGATACGCCTGAATTCCCAATTTTGCCATAGATATCCGGACGCTTATCAGGATTACAACCATATAATGTAACCGAATCAAACGCAGTTGAAAGACGCACCGCGGGCATATTATACGAAAGATAATGGAATCGTTTATTGGTACGTTCAGCAATGCCTTCGCCTGCAAACATCCGTGTTGGATTTTCATCTTCGCGTTTGAAAGGATATACGCCGGCAGTGTACGGAAATTCACCAGGCACATTTTCCTGCATACTCCATTCAATGATATCACCCCAGTTTTTAAATTTAGGCATACACACTTTGGGAATTTTTGTGTGCGATAGTGACTGTGTAAAAGCCTTTACCTTAACTTCTCTGCCGCGCACTTTGTATGTATAATATTCACCCTGATAATTCTTCTTTTTATCTTCCCACTGCTGTAATATCCTTTTGCTTTCCTCATTTAACAACGAATATGCTTCTTCATACTTCCGGTTTAAATCTTTCAGAATTTTTGCATCACCATTATGCTTTCTATAGTATTCGATACTGTTCATTAAACTGAAACAATATTGCGCTTTAAGCGATTCTTCTTGTGCTTTAGCATTATATCTTCTGATTGTATCAGATATTTCAGAAAGATACCGGCTGCGTTCCGGTGGAACAATATATAAAACGTCTTTTTTTTCTTTATCTGCAGTATATAATGCAAATTGTGTTTTGCTTTTTGCATTAATTGTATTTATTAAATGGTTGAATAATACATTGACTCCATCATCATTAAACCTGCTAGCTATAGTTCCAAACACCGGCATTTCATCTGGTGCAATATCAAAGGTTTCCCTGTTGCGCTGTAGCTGTTTTTTTACATCACGAAGTGCATCCAGCGCTCCCAATTTATCAAATTTATTAATAACAACAATATCGGCATAATCAAGCATGTCAATTTTTTCAAGCTGTGTTGCTGCACCATACTCCGGCGTCATAACATATATGGATATATCGCTGTATTCAAGCACATCTGTTTGTGCCTGACCAATACCGGATGTTTCAAGTACTATCAAATCATAGCCTGCCAGTTTTATGATATGTATTGCATCGCTTATAGTATTTGAAACCGAAGTCTTTGAGCCACGTGTCGCCAGGGAACGCATAAATACATTGGGGTTATAGATGGCATTCATTCGGATTCTATCGCCAAGAAGTGCCCCACCTGTTTTTTGCCGCGTTGGATCAACCGAAAGTATAGCTATCGATTTGTCGTAATTTGACTGTTGGAACCGTAAAACCAGTTCATCTATGAGTGATGATTTTCCGCTGCCACCGGTTCCGGTTATACCCACAACAAGAGTACCACTATCAGCAGTTATTTTTTGTATGGCTGCAATATCATCTTTTACGGTATCCCTGAAATTTTCACAGGCAGAGATTGCGGTTGCTATTGCCCGTATATTCTTTTTTTTAATTCCTTCAATATCAAAATTATTAATGTTACCAACAGGATAATCACTTTTTGAAAGCAGGTCATTAATCATTCCCTGTAATCCCATTTCCCTGCCGTCATCAGGGGAATAAATTTTACAAATACCGTATGTTTCAAGCTCATTAATTTCGTGAGGTAAAATTGTTCCTCCACCACCTGCAAATATTTTAATTGAATCTGCATTATGCTCTTTGAGCAAATCATACATATACTGTAAAAACTCAATGTGACCACCCTGATATGAAGTAACTGCAATTGCCTGAACATCCTCCTCAAGTGCACTTTTAACAATTTCCCACACTGAGCGGTTATGACCAAGGTGAATGACCTCAGCACCAGTCCCAATCATAATACGCCTGAATATATTAATAGAAGCATCATGCCCATCAAACAGCGATGCCGCAGTTACAATTCGTACATGATTATTAAGCTTATATTTTTGCGACATTTCAGGATGTGTCATAGTATTGTCCCCTATATCGATTTTATGTGCATTATTATAATATATATTACAATATTACAATAATAATTTCTACAAGGGCAGGAATTTGTAAAATATAAAATCTGGCAATATCACTAATTTTTTTTAAAAAAGAACTATCTATGTAATAAGTTTATATCTATATTTTTTTAAGAACCAGGATTTGATTACAAAACACCACTTTAATCGAGAAGTGCAAAAGCGCATATATACTCTAATAAATAAAAAAATCCGGCATATGCCGGATTTTTTCTGGCTTCACGTATGTAGTTTAGCATTATTCTTCCTGTGAAGATCCGCCTCTGCCAGATGGTTTTGCAACAAAACGGCGTTGTTTTGTCTGCGTTTCAAATCTCCGAATCTTTTTCAAACGGCGTCTTTCGGCTTCTTCCTTTTTGCGCTTCTTTTCTTCGCTTGGCTTTTCATAGTATCGGCGCCTCTTAAGCTCCTTAAAGATACCTTCAAAAGCCATACGTTTCTTCAGATTTTTAAACGCACGCTCTAAATCACCATCTCCTACTTCAACTTCTAAAGGTACTGGCATTTTGTAATCACATCCCTTCTAATTTTTATTAATAATATTTTTATTGCGCTTTTATCAATATTAATATAGCAATTTAATTGTCAAGATAAAAAAATATATTTATTCAATGCTTCTTTGCAGGTAACATCCTTTCAGGTACTTATGCTTTTTTAATATTGCTCAACTTTATATGGATAATAAATATGTCTTTACAATATTAGTTCATCAGATATATCATTACATTAATGTTTATAATTTCGGTATAAACATCTTTACTATATGGCAAAAATTTTTATTTCAATAATTCTATTGATACAAATAATAGCATGCAGTGCCTGCAGCAGGCATGTACAAAAATCACCACCTCCTGAACAGTCACAAATCACTGATATTGACTCCACACATATTATACTGGAATGCACCCAGAAATCAAATAATGGTTACCCCTTTGTTGAACTATCGCTTATTATTGAAAATACCGGCAATCATTATTTTGTAGCAACAGTGTATGGTCAGATTTACCAGATATACAGTAAGCCGCCTGTATTTGCACCACCGTATGCAACATGTGGTGTTTCCATAATAAACAATAATACAATTCATTATTTTTTTGTATATCCCAATGCAGCAACAGAAATTATAGCGGTACAATCACTGATTAAAAAAGTACCTGATAATTATAGTAACACAATGGATTATCAAACAATTATAATGATTCATGCACAACTACATAATGTTATTAAATCAACTGTTATGGTAAAATAACACTTCATCACATTATAGTATACTATCAACACAAAAAATGATTGCCCGTACAGCGTTTTATGGTACTATTCGGTTTAATTTCATGATGGATGTCATTCTATGGTTATTGGCTTAGATATTGGCGGTACAAACATTAAAGGCGTTATTCTCGATAGCACCGGCATTATATGTGCACAAACATCAGTTCCCACGGGAAAAGCTATTTTTGAAACCGAAAAAAACATCTTGCATTGTATTGACATTTTACAGGAACTATCGCACACAAAAAAAAATGAAGTTGAGGCCATAGGCATTGGCTCAGCAGGCGCTATTGACAAACACAAAGGTATTGTGGTCACAAGCCCCAATATTCCATGGTGGAAAAACTATCCCGTGGTGCAACAAATTCATAAATTATCAGGATGCAAAACTTTTCTTGAAAATGATGCAAACTGCGCCGTATTTGGCGAAATGTGGCTTGGTAATGGCAAACATTACACAAACTGGATAATGCTTACGCTGGGAACCGGCATTGGCGGTGGAGCGGTTATTGATGGCGTGCCTTATACCGGCCGTGCCGGAAGTGCGATGGAATTTGGCCATACAACCATTGATTACAATGGACTGTTATGCAAATGCGGAAGAAAAGGCTGTCTTGAGTGTTATGGTTCGGCAACTGCGGTTGTTAATTTTACAAAAAGTCATATGAACATGTATCCTGATTCAACAATAGTTAAACGCAGCAAACAAGAGTCCTTAACAGCACAACTGGTGTTTGAAGAAGCACAAAACGGTGATGCTCTGGCAGTGTATATTTTCAATTTAATTGGACAATATCTTGGAATTGGAATTGCAAATTTAGTGAATATATTCAATCCTGAAGCAGTAATACTGGGCGGCGGGCTTTCCAATGCTCATGAATTTTTTATGCCGCAAATGATACAGGGTGTACAAACGCTGGCCTTAGCCGGCATGAAGGAAAATATTCACTATTATGTGACTTCATACGGTGATTATACAGCTGCAATAGGTGCAGCAAAATATGCGCTGGATAACTTTTAAGACTAATACATATTTTTTGGAGGAGATAATATGTTCTTTACCAACCAGTTACTTTTCAGTGAACAAACGTTGAACCAGATACATCTGTATGCCGGAAGATGGCTTGATTTTGTTATGGTGGCATTTACACAATTAGGCAATGAGATGTTTTATATTCTTGTGATACCATTTTTATTCTGGTGTGTCAATAAACGCATCGCAACCATTGTTGGTATTGCATTTTTGCTATCTGCCACAATCAACGATATTGCAAAATTTTTATTTATCAATCCCAGGCCTGATGCTGCAAATCTTGCCCCACAAATAGCACAACTAAACCGCATGTATTGCCCTGTTGGAAGCCCCGGATTTCCCAGCGGTCATGCTCAAAGCGCAGTCGTATTCTGGGGAACACTGGCCTATGTATTAAAGCATAGGGTTTTTACATTATTTTCGCTCTTTTTAATTATTGCAATTTCATATTCTCGCCTGTATTTAGGTGTACATTTTTTAGGTGATGTTTCAGGTGGTATAATCTTAGGTACAGTTATTTTTCTCTGTGTTGTTGCTCTGATTGCGCACTATGACAGATTATGGAATACCAGGGTAATCCCTGCAGTTATATTTTTTGTCATACTACCTTTTATTATTGCAATTGCTTTAACCGGTAACGAAATTGCCAAATCATTGGGTGTGCTTTCTGGTTTTGCAATTGGATTTATAATCAACAAAGATAAATCTGAAGCAACTACTTTTTCAATTGTACCAGCACTTGTTCAATTTGTACTTGGGATTACCATACTTCTTGGTATTAAAGAGGGTCTTAAAATACTATTCCCATCATCAAATGTATTTAACTTTATCCGATACTGGTTTATTGGGTTGTGGGTATCGTATGGCGCACCTGCACTGTTTATGCAAATACCATACCTGTCAAAAAATCGGAATAATAGTGCCGGTTAATTTTTTTCACAGCACAATTTTTAAAATAGCATATGGTTAATTTACATAAAATTCACAGTAATATTGTTGACTTTTTTCAAGCAGTTTCCTTGTAATACAAATCTAAAAAATTATTTACCGGTAACTATCGCCTGAATATTAATTTTTTTTGGCGATAGTTCTTCGTAAAAAACTTACAGACTTGTAATTAGTCAGGTGATGTATATGAAAAAGCAGCTTCAGGAGCTCTATGCACAAACAATATCAGTAATTGAAAAAGCCGCAACGATAGATGAATTGGAACAGTTGCGGGTCAAAGTTTTGGGCCGCAAAGGTGATTTGACTCAGGTTTTGCGATCGCTTGGCACATTGCCACAGGAAGAACGTGTTGCTATTGGCAAACTATCCAACGAACTTAAAGAAAAAATTGAATCTGCACTGGAAAATCGTAAAACCGTATTAACCGAACAGCAAATAAACAAGCTTATTATGGAAGACTGGCTGGATGTTACGCTTACCATGCCCGGCACATTAAAACATTATGAAAGAGGTCATCTGCACCCTATTTCGCAAATCCAGTATGAAATTGAGGATATTTTTACATCTATGGGTTTTGAAATTCTTGATGGTCCTGAAGTAGAAACTGATTACTATAACTTTGAAGCCCTCAACATTCCACCATACCACCCTGCCCGCGATATGCAGGATACATTCTGGACTGAAGATGGCAATCTTCTGCGAACACACACATCGGCAATCCAGGTAAGAGGCATGGAGCGGCTTAAACCGCCATTCAGAGTCATTGGTCCCGGCAGGGTCTTCAGGTACGAAAGTATTGATGCCTCACATGAAAATACATTTTACCAGGTTGAAGGCATGATGGTGGATAAGGATATCTCAGTTGCCCATCTTATCTATTTTATGAAAACATTGCTTAAAGAAATCTTCCATAAAGAAACAACCATACGCCTCAGGCCGGGATATTTCCCATTTGTTGAACCTGGATTTGAGCTGGATATTCATTGTTTGATATGTGGCGGCAAGGGTTGCAGCGTATGTAAATATTCCGGGTGGGTTGAGCTGTTGCCGTGTGGGCTGGTTCATCCAAACGTACTCAGGTATGGTAACATTGACCCGGATAAGTGGTCAGGATTTGCGTTTGGCTTGGGTTTAAACAGGCTTGTTATGATGCGCTATGGCATCAATGACATTCGTCATTTCTTAAGCGGCGATATTCGTTTCCTTTATCAATTTTAAGTCTTGTGTGGAGTAATCGTTATGTGGATTTCATTAAATATTATTCAGGATATGGTTGATATTAAAGACATTCCAGTGGCTGATATTGCTAACCGGCTTACAATGTCAACTGCTGAGATTGATTCTATTGAATATTCACATGAACTTCTTAAAAATATTTATACCGCAAAAATCCAAGAAGTTAACAAACATCCCAATGCTGATAAACTTACCGTATGCAAAGTGGATACTGGCAAGGGCGTGTTACAGGTGGTATGTGGTGCACCAAATCACAAAGCTGGAGATATTGTAGCGCTTGCGCCGGTTGGGACCAAATTCACTGACACCTTCACCATTACAAAAGCAAAACTCAGAGGTGTTGAATCCGAAGGAATGCTGTGCTCGGAACGTGAGCTGGGGATATCTGATGACCATTCCGGTATAATGATATTTCCCCAAAATACCCCCATTGGTGTTACCTTAGCACAACTGTACCCAGATCTTATAGATGTTCGTTTAGAGATAGACAATAAATCAATTACCCATAGGCCTGATTTATGGAGTCATACAGGTTTTGCACGTGAAATTGCTGCATTATTTAAAAGGCCTTTTAGATACCCTGTGAACTTTGATCTGGTAAAAGATTTCAAATCTAAAGAAACTCTTAAAGTTTCAATTAAAAATTCTGAAGGCGCACCCCGTTATTGCGGATTAATGGTAAATAACATAACCATACAAGAATCACCTGACTGGTTAAAAGCGCGGATTGAATCTATTGGCATGCGCCCTATTAATAATATTGTTGATATAACAAACTATGTGATGGCCGAGCTGGGTGAACCAATGCACGCATTTGATAGAGCCAAACTGCGCGGCAATGAAATAATTGTGCGATTTGCTGAAGATGGTGAACATTTAACCACGCTTGATGGACAGGAGCATGAATTAACTTCTGAAGATATTGTTATAGGCGATAGCGGCGGTGCTATTGCCCTGGCTGGCGTTATGGGCGGCGGCAACAGCGAAATTGAAGACAACACCTCTTCAATTGTACTTGAAGCTGCAAATTTTAATCCCGTTTATATACGCCGTACTGCAAACAGATACAATCTGCGTACTGAAGCAGCTATACGTTTTGAAAAATCACTTGATCCCAACCTATGCCCTGCTGCAATTATCAGATGCTATGAACTGATAAAGATGCTTTGTCCTGAAGCCGAAGCAGTAACACCAATTATTGACACCTATCCCGTGCCTGCAAAACCAATTACTATCTCAACCACAACAGATTTTATCCGAAGAAAATTAGGCCATTCAATTGTTGACAACACAATAGTATCTATTCTTACATCCTTAGATTTTAAGGTAACGAAAAATAGCACCAATTTGATTATCGATGTTCCCGGTTATCGTGCAACAAAGGATATTTCAATCCCTGATGATATAGTTGAAGAAATTGGCCGTATTTATGGTTATGATAATATACCTGAACAACCGCCATTTGTACCCTGTGCTCCACCTTCACGCAACATTAAACGCACGTTTGAAAGGCAAATTAAATCAATTCTGGTGAATGATTTCCACATGACTGAAGTAAGCAATTATTCATTCGTTGGTGAAGCATTGCTTAATAAATTACAATTAAATGAAAACAAAGAATTGCAATTGAAAAATCCATTGTCAAAAGAACAGGACAGGTTACGAAGAAGCCTTATTCCTAATTTAGTAATAAATATAACTACAAACCAGCGCTTCTTTGATGATTTCAGAATATTTGAATTGGGAAGGATTTACCTTAAAGAAAATAGGCTATCAAAAGATTTAGCTACCGAAAACACCATGGTTACCGGTTTTATATTTTCAAAAAAACCTGCATATCCTGTTTTTTATGACGCAAAAGCCTGTTGCACTGGCATTCTTGAAAAAACATTGCATAACAATTATATTTTAAAGCCAAAAAGTGGTAACTTGCCACCATATGCACATCCAGCACGTTCGTTGGAACTTTTAATACATAACAAACCTGTTGCACTGGTATGTGAACTGCATCCAAAAATTGCCAATGAATTTGAAATTAAAGGACAGGTTGCTCTTTTTGATATTGATGTTGATCTGCTGTTATCTTTACCACTACAAGATATCGTATTTAATGAACTGCCAAAATTCCCTGATGTTCCGTTTGATATCTCTGTCCTTACAGACGAAAAGGAATATGCAGCTACACTGATGGATATGCTCTATAAAGCTGACAAAGAACATATTGCTGATATTGAAGTTATCTCAGTATATAATCAACCACCAATACCACAGGGCAAAAAATCCGTTTCGTTACGTATAATATTCAGAGCTAAAGACCATACGTTAACACCGGAAGAAATTGACAATCTTCAGAAGAAGATCGTTGCATATGTTGAAAAGCATGGATATAAGTTGAGATAATTTTTATTTGATTTTACCGGATGAAATTTCCCTATTCGCATAATCTTTATTAATGTATAAACTCTCTTTCCCATGGGTAATGGGCTCTGTTTTGCTTGAATGCTTTTTCTTCCTTTTTAAACATTGTGAATTCATCCCATACATCTTTGATAAAATATTGTGGCTTTATAAAAACCTCAACTTCATCTTTTTGCAACATATAGTCTGCTGGAACAAATTTAAAAAGGTGATTCCACGAAACTACTTTAAAACGTAATGGCAATTTTACATTGTGGTTGATTTCGTTTGTTTTATGTTGTACTATAAAATCTTTTGGATTATAATGTTCAGGACTTTCATATATTACTTTCACAATATTATTTTTATTATCAAGTATAACGCCAATGACCTCAATATCATGCTTACCGTACATTATCTTTTGTAATTTTAATCCTCCTGTATAAATGTTTCGGCTTAACCATGGTATAAATCCGCTGGTATTATTGACTTCTCGTTCCCAGAAATAATGATATGCAATATATGTATTTCCTTTATCATCAACACTTGCACGGTAATATACAGCGTAAGGATATTCATATTCAGAATTTGAAATAATATATGGGCAATATTTATCTGCTAATACATCATTTTTAATTGGCAAAAAACCAGGTATATCAGTTTCATTTACACGAACTGTTTTATTTGCAACGTATGTTACAAATCCAAAAAGTATAACAAGTAAAATAAGTAAGATTGATAATAAAAATTTTTTCATAAAAAACTCCCTTTTAGCTGAAACAAATATTACCTGCTATTCCGTAAAGTTGTCAGAGTGTCTTTCAATTGCTTTAACTCTTCACCATATTTGGCCCAGTTACCCTGTCGCTGATATTCCTCAGCCTTAATAAAATGCAAATAAGCCTTATTAATGAGATCTTTTAACCCATAATCTGTCGAATAATCAAAACTTATTCCACCACCTTCGGTAAATAGTCGTGAAAGTGCCATTGAAAGATTTTCTTCCATAACGATTTTGTCTCTATATGAAGCAATAACTCTTTTTAATTCCGGCATTTCGCTTGTTTCGGCTTTAAGGTATAATGGTTCAATAAAAAGAATTGAATCCTTAACGGGCAGTACTAACATGTTCCCACGTATTACCCGTGAACCACGTTGACTCCACAGTGTCAGCTGTTTTGAAATTTCTGCATCCTGATTAATACGCGCTTCAATTTGCATGGGCCCAAAGTTAAGTTTATCCTTGGGCAAGGTGTATAATAGTAGTTGTCCATAATACGGCATATCACAGCGGGCTACCAGAAAACCTATCATATTATCTTTCCTGGCGGGTGTAAAAGGCAATATTAAAAGGAATTCTGTTGTTTTTTCACCCGGCAAAGCAGTTACAAGATAATAACTATGCATATATTCTTTTTCGGTTTCATATATCTGCAATGGTATATCCCACAAATCTTCATTATTATAAAAAACATTTATATTTGTCATGTGATACCGCAACAGTTGCTGTGCCTGAAGATTAAATAAGCTTTCAGGATAACGCAGGTGCACCTGTAATTCTGAAGGCATTTTATCAATAGAAAGAAATAAATTTTTAAAAATTTTGGAATATGCATTGATTACAGGATCATCGGGATCAGTGATATAATATGTAATGCTACCATTATATGCATCAATGACAATTTTCACTGAATTACGGATATAATTTATTGATTCATCATATTCTAATTGTACTGGTGTTGAATAAGGAAATGCATTTGAAGATGTGTATCCATCAATAATCCAGTATATTTTATCCCCTGCAACTACAACGTATGGATCAGAATCATAATATAAAAACGGAGTGATGGCTTTTATCATTTCTGTTATATTTCTTCGGAAATGGATTCTGCTTGAACTGGTTATAACATTAGAAATGAAAATATTAAAATCCCCAAAAGCTATTGCATACATAGCCCGTTTTATAACCGAATCAAGCACATCACCGCCTGTTCCATTATACTGTGTATATTTATTCTCGTCGCCATATGGATAATCAAACTCACCAGGAGTTACTCTTGTATTGGTAATAATGTACGAATTATTATGTTCACCATAATATATTTGCGGCACTTCAACGGGTATCTGTATCTTGTATTTTGGCGGGATATCATACAGTACAAGTTCCGGAAGCCCTTCAGGTGTAATTCTATCCACCCTGCTTGCAACAACACCGTAACCATGAGTAAAAATCAGATGATTGTTCAACCATGAATTTTTTGCAACGGTTAATTTACTGTTATCCAATTCCCTTGCTGATATATTAAGTGCAACTTTCTGATTGTCTACAGAATATCGTACTATATCAACATCAATAAAATCATAATAGGGTTTTAAACCCTGTAATTGCTTATATGTTTGTTTTAAAGGGCGCCAGTCCCAGAGACGTATGTTATTAACCACATCCTTATTCTTTTCTAAATCCCGCAATGTCAACGTTGATGCATTTGTAAATGGCATCTCTTTTATTGCATTGATCCCAAAAGCTAACCGTGTGAATTCAATATTGTATTTAATGTATGGCGATTCTTTTTCTAATTCATTTGGGTCAACAATAAAACGTTGCTGCAACGCAGGAAAGATAGTTCCAAATATAAAATAAACCGGCAACAATGTTATTAAAATAATAACGGGCAATTTAAAACTGCGGGTAATTATATTGGCAAATAGTAAAATAGCGGCAATTACAGATATAACTATGCATATGTCATAAGCAAGCAGTTTTGCATGGACATCTGTATAACCTGCTCCAAAAAACTTTGATCTGTTATTAAACAATAAATCATATGATAGTAACCGGTACCAGGTTGCTATGAGTAATACTATTAAACCCATAAGTGTAGACAGGTGAGCACGTGCAAAACGGGAAAACTCCAGCTTCCCATCCTGTGAAAAAATGCCATTATTCAATATATGAAAGATAAAAGAGAATACAGTTATTATAGATAATGAAACCAATAACCATCGAAACATGAATTTATAGAACGGAAGAGTGAACACATAAAATCCAATGTCTTTATTGAACAGTGGATCGTTTGGGAAGCCGGTAAATGAAACTGCATTTTTATACATTAAATATTCTTTCCAGTAAGCCGAAGCCCATAAACCCATGAAAAAACCTAAAACTATGACTGATAAAGCCAAAATCACTAAGAGAAAATTGCGTGATGTACCAAATCCCGGAATTTTTATTCTATCTAAGATATTTTTTGTGAATATTCTGCCTTTGCCTCCCAAAATCCTTATAAGAATAAAATTAAATATGAATAATCCTATGAATAAACCCCAGAATAACGTCTGCACGTTAAACTTTGAAAACAAGAGAATCCAGAATATATCCAGATGGTTATACATTGAAAACCAGCGATAATCAATATAAAAATTACCCACTGAATATATCATTATATATATAACCATGGAAACAATCAGTGCTATTAAAAACTTTTTATTCATGGATTACTCCATTAATTTTTTTATCATCAATTTTTTTTCATCTGTGCAGCGCGTTCTTTTAATATTGCATTGAGTTTAGCTTCATCTTCCGGAAATGTCCATATCATTACCAGTAATAATAATCCACATACAAGCCAGAAAAGATTTGCAATATTAAATGCCGTTAGCCTTCCAAACCATACAATGAGTGCACTTATGACAACCGGTCCAAATCCTTTACCAAGATCATCAGTTAGATTGTAAAGAGAAAATATTGAACCACGTGTTTCAGGAGTATTAACATTGAGTAAAATGGCTCTAACATTTGGTCCGGTTATAGTTACTGTAAAGCCAGTTACAAACCCAAATATAAGGGGCCAGGTTGGATCAGGTTCCGGAACTATTATTTTTGGAGTATAATTAAGCAACAATGCCATGGGAATTACCCCCACAAGTGTTGAAATGCCACAGAGCATTGGTAAGTATTTTGGTTTAATATTATACAGTTTATTCCCAATAAGGCCACCAACAAAAGCACCAATGATAGCGGCTCCCCCAACAGTCATTACTATAAGCGTAGCCATCTGTACTGAAAAGCCCTTATCCTGCGAATAAAAATCATTTAAAAAAATGAAAAACACACCCCATGGAACAGTGCCCGGTATCCCCTGTAAAAAAACAAGAATATTGCTTTTAATCTTAAATAAATTTTTATATTCCTTCCAGTTGATGCGGCCAGTGTATGCAATTCCTTCTTCAATTAATTCCTTAAGACTTTCTTCTGTTTTCCCACGCTGTGGTTCTTTTACAAACAGCAAATAAATAATGGCCAGTAGAAAATTAGGTACAGCAACCAGAATAAATGGTAATCGCCATCCATACTCGGGACCAATAAACCCCGCCATAAGCTGCCCAACCGCAATTCCCAAACCCTGTGCCAGTCCTATCCATGCTGCGGCTGCTGCCCTGTTTTTATGCGAGAAATAATCACCAATGAGCGAAAATGTTAATGGAAGTGCTCCGCCAATTCCAATTCCTGTTAACGCCCTGAGCCAGAATAGCTGATCATAATTTTGTGCAAAGCCAGTAAGCAAACAGGGGATTTCGCCAACAAGAATAACAAATAAAAAAAGATTACGTCGGGATATTTTATCAGTAAGATAACCAATGGCAAGAGTCACAAGTCCGCCCAGCACCCAGAATACAAAAGATATTCGCCCGCCTAACATGACATCTCGCTGAACATCATTAAAACCAAAGTCATGAGCAATCTGTGTCAGATTGGGTGCCATAAGATTCTGATCAGCAAATAAAAATAAATTCATCAATGCAATAAGGAGTATTGCAAATATTTCGTTTTTAGCAAATTTCTGTTCTGCCATATTTATTCCCCCACGATCTATATACTCGTTGAAATATGATAGTGCATTGTAAATATCATGACATCATAATAAATTCAAGGATTTTTTTATTAAATTATTTATTAAACAATTTTTCTTCATTCAGAAGAAGGCACGAGCAAAATACCATTTTCAGCATATCCAAATGAATAACAGCTTTCATGCATACAATAATATACCGTATATGCACATACTAACGCATCAAGAAAATTTTCATACTTTTTTAATTGTTTGCCTTTAGCGTGTGCGATAGTTCCTGTAAATAAATCACCATACTCAATGACTCCCGCCAAATAATTACATAATTTTTCCATATTAGCCCTGCGCACTGTACTGCCATATTTAGATTTATATTGTAAAAGTTTCATGTTGTTAAAACATGCCATAATTGTTGCATGAGGATATACTTCATAAATATTGTTCTTATCAAAACTGTAGCCAAGAGCACTTAATTCCCTGTATAACAATTCGGGGAAGAAGTACGGATATCGTTTCTTATTGACCGCATGAAGTCCAAGACCAAATCGTGCAAATACTTTTAAAAACTCTGCTTCATTCTTACGATGTCCTGTTTCATTTTTAATAATCAAAGGTGCATCAATACCTATTACAGCTTCTTTAAAAGGAACTATCGCCAAAATTATTTTTTTCATATCATTTGTATAATAATTTTCTATAACCCGTAATTCTTCATCACACACTACAACCGCTGTATTATTTTTGCCGCTCCATGATGGGTCTATCCCGATATAATACATTCTATAATCCTTATAAAAAGATAAGACGCACTGTGCGTGCGCCTTATCAAACTTTTTCATTAATAGTTTATGTTTTATCCAGCCTGCTCTTTCTCCATCTTTTCAAGTTCCATCTTTCTGAGTTCTTTTCGTAATATTTTCCCTACATTGCTCTTTGGCAGACTATCAATAAATTCAACCATCTTTGGAACTTTGTAAGCAGCTAATTTCGTTTTGCAATAGTCTATAACTTCCTGTTCGGTCATTTTTTCACCGGGCTTCAATACCACAAACGCTTTGACGGTTTCACCACGGTATTTATCAGGCACCCCTATTGCACATGCTTCCATAATCTTTGGATGTTCAAAGAGCACTTCATCGATGTCGCGTGGATAAATATTGTAACCACCAGCAATTATCATATCTTTCTTTCTATCAACTATATAGAAATATCCATTCTCATCCATTTTACCAATATCACCGGTATATAACCATCCATCGCGAAGTGTCTTTGCTGTTTCATCAGGCATCTTGTAATAACCACTCATAACCTGAGGTCCCCTGATACATACTTCACCTTCCTGCCCCAATGGCATTTCTTTTGTACCTTCCTCAAGGTCAACAATTTTTAACTCAGTATCAGGGACAGGTAACCCTATTGAACCGGCAATTGTTTTGCCTCCGTAAGGATTAACAGTGGCAACAGGCGATGTTTCAGATAATCCATATCCTTCACAAATCTGCGCACCGGTTTTTGCTTCAAATTCCTTTATAACATCAACAGGCAATGGTGCTGCACCTGAAAAGCATCCCCTAATACTTGATATATCCGTGTCTTTAATTTTTGGATGATTTAATAATCCAACATACATTGTGGGAACAGCAGGGAAGAAATTCACTTTGTGTTTTACTATAGCTTCAAGGATGGCACCAGGCTCAGGCCGTGGTATCAACACCTGCGTCCAGCCCTGCCATAAGGAAAGGTTCATGACCGTAGTTAATCCAAATGAATGGAAATAAGGTAAAATTCCTAAGCTTGTTAATTCCCCACGTTTGAACCCGGGAAACCATGCATTGAGCTGCTGCAAATTACTTGATAGATTCTTATGTGTCAACATTACGCCTTTACTTACACCAGTTGTACCTCCTGTATACTGTAAATTGGCCAGATCATTGAATTTTGCCATAGTACCCGGATCGTGGTCGGGATATTTCTTTAATAAATCAGTCCATTCATATACATCCTGAGTAGGTGGTATATCTTTGTGTTTATCCTTTGCCACTATTGGCAAAAGCTGTTTTTTGGGAAATCCCAAATGATCGCGTATATGGGCTATTATAATTTTTTTAACCGGTGTTTTGGGGCGTAATGCGATCATGCGCGGACCTAACAAATCAAGTGTTATTAAAACAGTTGATTCTGAATTATTTAACTGATATTCCAGTTCATGATCAGTATATAATGGATTATTCATGACCACAACAGCACCAATTTTCCATGCTGCATACGAACCAATGACTATCTGTGGCATATTTGGCATTAGCATTGCCACCTTATCCCCCTGCTTTACCCCCATATCAATCAATGCATTTGCAATTTTGTTAACCATTGACTGCATCTTCTTGAAACTGATCTTAGCATCAAGAAAGATCAGCGCATCCTTATTAGGATATTCTTTGGCTGACCTTTCAAATCCATGCACAACGGTTATCTCATCATATTTAATTGAATGAGGTACCCCTGGCGCATAGGATTTTAACCAAACTTTTTCCATTGCAAACCTCCTGCGATTTTTTTAATTTAAAAAGACCAGAAACGATAGATCAGAAAAGTGAGATTTTTATTTAATTAGTTTATATAATTCAAATAATATATTATAACATTGTCAACAATTTATTTATATATAACATATTTTTGCTATTATCATGTAATAATAACATTATTAAATATTATATTTAGAATTATTTTTATATACATTATATTTTATAACATGCTATATTATTTATATATATAAGAATACATATTTTATTAATAAATGTAGTTTTTCTTAACTAAATAAGAATTTAAGTGTAGTTAAAATCTATTTTACAATATAGTTAATGTTTTTATTTGAACTATGATTAAAAAACTATCTCTTCTAAAAACGAATTTATAAACAGAACATGAAATTGTACATACCCCGCCATGTTAATTGATATATACTTCCAAAACAAAATAGAATTGTAAATAATTCCTATTGTTTTAAAATATTTCCTCATTTAAAAAATTTTCATTGCAAAATATGTTATTAAAACATTTTTATCAATATCCTTCTTTGGGGGTTTATTATGAAAAACAAAAAAGTTTTTTCACGAACTATTGATATTGCCTGTTATGAAGATGAGCAGGATTCGGTTATCATAGAAGGCGAGATCAGGGATACCCGTTTATGCCATTATTATCTTGTTACTGGTGAAAAAAAAGAACCAGGCATTCTCCATAATATGAAGATTACAATGAAAGTTAGTGGAAATTCATTGACTATAAGCGATATTCAAGTTGAAATGATACATTACCCACGGGAAGAATGCATTGAAGCAAATAAAAACATACACAAACTAAATGGGCTATCCATTAGCAGAGGATTTACAAAAGCTGTGAAGGATATTATTGGTGGTATCAAAGGATGTACTCATGTTGCTAATCTGATATTAGCTATGGCGCCAGCTGCTGTTCAGGGTTTTTGGGCAAAAAAGGCACAAAAACCTGTTACAAAAGAATTTGCCAATCAGGGATCAATGAGCCATTATTTAATTGATACATGTTATGTATGGCGAAAAGACGGTACCATGATAAGAAAATTATCAGACACTATTAATAAAATACAGAGTTAACAACTGCATTAATTATAAATTACATTTTAGAGGGAACATATAATGTTTGGATATCATGGCAAAATATTAGAAATTAACTTAACCACTTCCAGTATAAATATTAAAAATTTTAACGAAGATTTTGCAAGGCTTTATTTGGGTGGAAATGGTTTTGCTGCAAAAATACTCTATGATACAATAAAACCACACATAGATCCTTTATCTGAAGATAATGTTGTAATCTTTGCAACTGGTCCATTCACCGGTGGACACATATGGGGTGGCGGCCGTGGGCATTGTGCCAGCATATCACCTCTTACTAACATATTCTGTGATTCAAACTTTGGCGGAAATTTTGCGGCAATGTTCAAACGAACTGCCTATGATGCTATAGTTATAAATGGCAAAGCTTCTTCACCGGTATATATATATATTGATAATGATATAGTTACTATAAAGGATGCCACTTCAATATGGGGTAAAACAGTTTCTGAAGCTCATACACTATTATCAAAAGAAAACGGAAAAAGAATTGAATCAGCATTAATTGGCCCTGCAGGTGAAAATCTTGTACGGTATGCTTCTGTGATATGCAGTGGAACCCGAGTTAGTGCTGCCGGCCGTGGTGGTATAGGTGCAGTGTTAGGTTCTAAATTATGCAAAGGAATAGTAGTATCCGGTGATAAAAAGATTGAAATCTTTGATGCAGATAAACTTAAAAATTGCCTCAATCAACTTTATCCAGGCATGAAAGAACGAGCCAAACATTTAACAGAATTTGGCACACCTGTACTGGTACAGATGATCAACAGCAAGGGAAAATTATGTACCCGGAACAACCAGAAAGAACAATTTGATAAGGCGTATGCTATAAGTGGTGAATACATTAAAGAACATCACAAAAAGAAAAACATTGCCTGCTACGGATGCCCTGTTGCTTGTGGAAAACTTGTTGATGTACCGTATGGGCGCTATGCAGGCAGAAATGTTAAAATCCCCGAATATGAAACTATATATTCGGTTGGTTCAATGCTTGAAAACAGTGATATAGTATCCGTTTACAACGCAAATACTATCTGTGATGAGATGGGGGTGGATACCATTAGTTTTGGCGTTACACTGGCATTTTTAACCGAATGTGTGGAAAAAAATTTAATAAAACAGACCGAACTTGAAATTCCTTTGCATTTTGGAAAATGGAATCATCTGGCAGAAATTGCTGAATATACGGCATATCAAAAAGGATTATTAGGCAAACTTCTTGCAATGGGTTCAAAACGTATTGCAGAATATATTGGCAAAGAAGCAAAAAAATATCTTTATGAAGTCAAGGGTCTTGAGATAGCGGGGCATTCTGCACGAGGATTGCGACAGATGAGTCTTGGGTATGCAACTGCAACACGAGGTGGCAGCCATCATGATACACGCCCAACTTATTACCCCAATGATCCGGAAGTAGATCCTAAATTTACCCATCAGCCTGAGTATTCTTTTAATTCACAAAACAATACTGCTGTTGGCGATTCTTTAGTATTATGCCGGTTTATTCATGAACGCAGTTTTGGCACACAGATTAATGAAACATTAGCTGAAGCAGTATCGTATGTTACCGGATGGGATATAACAAAACAGGAATTAGTTGAAATTGGTGAACGTATTTACACATTGGAACGCCTGATCAACGTATCTTGCGGAATTGATAGAAGAAGTGATGTGTTGCCCTATCGCGTGATGAACGAACCCATCCCTGATGGACCATCAAAGGGCTGGATGTGTTCACATGAAGATCTACAGAAAATGCTTGATGAGTACTACAAACTGCGTGGATGGGATGAAAACGGTATACCAACCAATAAAACATTACAAAGATTAAAAATTTTGTAATAATTTACATTTTTTTAAGCAAAATGATCCCAGCCTTTTGGTTTTACATCAATGAGTGTTCCATCTTTTGTTTTCATAAGATATTGTTTTCCTTTTGTAATTGTACCAATGCTGTATAACGTCCTTTTGAAAGTTTTATAAAAATCTTTTTCCAGCTTTCTGGCTTTTTTGGAATCAGCTGTACATACCAGTACATAATCTTCACCACCTGCTAGTGCATACTCTACCGCACTATATCCACGTTCCTTGCAATACTGCAATAAATCCTCCGATACTGGTATTCCGTCTTCCAGAAGTACAAATCCCACATTACTTTCTTCTGCTATGTGCATCAAATCCGAACTCAATCCATCACTTATATCAATGCATGAGTGAACTGCACCAGAGTTTGCCAAAAACAAACCTTCCTCTATGTGTGGTCGGGGTAAACAATGTGCTTCAAATAGCCTTTTTTCATTATTATTTTCCGGTTGCTCTGATTTAAGAATGAAGTCTAATCCCGCTTTACTATCGCCCAAAAAACCTGTGCAAAATATTATATCCCCCTCTTTTGCTGTGTTGCGGTATAACAGTGAACCTTTTTTGCCAACTCCCGTAATTGCCACGTTAATGATTAAATCAACAATGGATGATGTAGTATCACCGCCAAGTATATTCACATTGTATTGCTTTGCCAGTTCTTTCATCCCCCGGTAAATTTCATCAAGGTATTCTAAGGATGTGTCCTTAGGAATGCCTATGCTTACAAATGCATGTTGCGGGGAAGCTCCCATTGCAGCAATATCGCTTAAATTAGCTGCGAGCGATTTGTATCCCAGCTGATAACCGGTTAGAGCTTCTTTAATAAAATGCACGCGCTCTACAAGCAGATCAGTAGTAAGGACAACACACTCATTTTTACCAATATCAAATACTGCTGCATCATCACCAATGGCACGCATAACATTTTTGGGATTATTAACACTGTTTGGTGTAATACGCTTTATAAAGCCAAATTCGCCAATATCTTTAAGATTCATTGTATTTTTCCTGTTAATAAGGTTTCAGCAAGCCTTAGCCGAACAGATTATAGTCTTTAACGTTTTTGCTGCTTCATATGGATTATCAGATGAAACAATAGCTGAAACTACCGCTATTCCATTTGCACCCTGCTGTATAACCTCCCCGGCATTGTGAATCTGAATGCCGCCTATTGCAATAACAGGAATACTCACTGCCTGTTTAATTTCCTGTAGCCCCTCCAAACCAATAATTCCTGATATATCATCCTTGGTTGAAGTTGGAAAAACTGATCCGGCACCAATGTAATCTGCTCCATCCTTTTCAGCTTCAATTGCCTCATTAACTGTTGATACTGATATCCCAATGACCATTGAATGTGGAACTATCTTTCGTGCAGTTTTTAATGGCATATCATCCTGCCCTAAATGAACACCATACGCCTGTACTGCCAGCGCCACATCAATTCTATCATTAATTATCAAAGGAACGTTGTACCTGTCAGTAATGTATTTAATCTTTTGTGCTATTTCAAAAAATTCTTTAGTGTCTATATTTTTTTCACGCAATTGCACACAATCAGCATCACCTTTGATTGCTTCTTCAACTAAAATATCAAGTGGCTTTTTGGCCAGGCTTCTATCGGTAACCAGATACAAGGATGCGTTAAATCGTGGTTTCATATTGTTATCCGTTTAATTTTTTTATTATTTGATCTGCTACAATCTTACCTGATAAAAGCATTCCGCCGAATATTGGGCCCATACGAGGACCACCAAATACCGCATTGGCAGCCATACCGGCAACAAAAAGTCCGGGAAAAATCTCTTTAGTATTTTTAAGTGTCAGCCTTTCAGCTTTATCAGCCCACATGGATTTTTCACCTTCAATTGTTCCTGAAGGTGTATCAAGCTTGCCAGGTACTTTTTTCACAACAACCTTTACCACCTCTGTATCGTGACCTGTAGTATCTATAACATACTTAGACTGCACTGTCAATGGATCAACATGAAGTTTTGCAATATCTACTGCCGACCAGTTTATAACCAGTCCACAAACACGATCATCCCGCATCATAACATCCTCAACGCTTATGCAGTTAAAAATGGTTAATCCCGCCTTAATTGCTTTTGAAGCTATTGTACACACTGATTCAATTGCATCGGCAGTGTAGTAATTTTCAGCATACTGTGTATAATGCACATCAAACTCTTCAAGCACCGGCAATGCCTCTTTCTGAACAACTATCTCATTAAACTGCATACCACCACCCCACATGCCACCACCAATGGAAAGCTTACGCTCAAACAGTATTGTTTTAATATTTTGTTTTGACAGATAGTAACCGGCAACCAGCCCTGACGGGCCTCCGCCAACTATAGCAACATCGCTGACGAGTGAATTTTTTAATCGCTGAAAGTACCGATCAATAATTGCCGATGTAATTGTAACTTCATTGAGTTCCATAGATATTACCTCCATAGTCATATATTCTCAATTTTTGCATACTGTTCCAATTCCGTTAGAGTCATTGCAAATAACTCATCAAGTAATTGTATCATAAAACTTCCCGGTGCAATTGCCTTTTTAGCTGCCAGTTCACCCGCAACACCAAAATAAGCTAATGCACAGGCTGTTGCTTTAAGGTAATCGTTGTCAATTGCACAGAATGCACCTATTAAAGCTGTTGCCGTACACCCTGTACCTGTAACATAACTCATAAGTTTGTGCCCATTATGCACATGTATAGTTGTGCTTCCATCAGTTATGACATCAATTGGCCCGGTTATTGCTACTATACATTGATATTTTTGTGCTATCGCTTTGGCAGTATCGGCCGCATCATCAACACTATGCAATGAATCCACTCCTTTTGTCATTACTTGCGTATCCGCAAGTGCCAAAACTTCAGATGCATTGCCACGGATTACTGAAATGTTCCCGGAGTGTAAAATTTTTTTAGCAGTTTGTGTGCGCAATGTTGTTGCACCTGCACCAACAGGATCAAGCACTATTGGAATCCCCTTGTGTGTTGCTACCCCGGCTGCAATTATCATGGAATTAATCCAATCATTTTCTAAAGTGCCTATGTTTATAACAAGGGCATTGGAAATAGAGGTCATTTCAGTTACTTCATTATATGCATGCGCCATCACCGGTGAAGCACCGCAGGCAAGCAATGCATTTGCGGTGTAATTCATTACCACATAATTAGTGATATTATGGATCAGCGGTTTTTGCGTTCTAACTTTTTCAAGAATGATACGTGCATCTTTCCCTGTCACCATGTAATTCTCCTTTATAATAATTCGCACTCATTATGAGTCTTTATTGCACACAGTTTTCCACACATGGTGCATACCTTTTCTTCATAATCCTCACTTTTTTTTCTGCGTGCGCGAGCCATATCGGGATCAATTGCTCTGCTGAACATGCCTTCCCAATCAAGCGCTTTTCTGTATTGTGACATTTCAAAATCCTGCTGAATAGCTTTTTGAATTCCCTTAGCAATATCTGCCGAATGAGCTGCAATGCGGGAGCCTATCACACCCAGCCGAACATCTTCCACCGTTGGCAGGCACAGGTGTTCTGCAGGTGTAACATAGCATAAAAAGTCAGCACCTGAAAGAGCGGCTATGGCTCCTCCAATAGCACCAACGATATGGTCATATCCTGGTGCAGTATCAGTTGTCAAAGGCCCCAGTACATAAAATGGTGCATTGTCACAGATACGCTTTTCGGCAATGATGTTTGCAGTTATCTGATCCATGGGAACATGTCCCGGGCCTTCAACAATGACCTGTACACCGGCTTCACGAGCTTTTTTTACAAGCTCACCTAATATTACCAGCTCTTCTATCTGTGCAGCATCGGTAGCATCTGCTATGGCTCCCGGACGCAATCCATCCCCCAAACTTAAAGTTACATCATATTTATGAGCTATCTCGCATAGCCTATCAAAATACTCATACAATGGATTTTCCTTTTTGTGATGGTTCATCCACGATGCAAGTAATGACCCCCCACGGCTAACAATTCCCATTACCCGTTTTTGCTTTGATGCCAGTTTTGCGCTGTGTTGTGTTACACCGCAATGAACGGTTATGTAATCTATACCTTCCTCACACTGTTGTTCTATTGCATCAAAAAGCTGGTTTTCTGACATATCCAGAATTGATTTATTTTTTGCCGAAAGCTCTGCTGCTACCTGATAAATAGGTACAGCACCTACCATTACTGATGAATGCTCCAGAACCATTTTTCGAATTGCATGCAAATCACCACCAGTTGAAAGATCCATCACACTGTCAGCACCATAGTAAATAGCTGCTTTTAGCTTTTTCATTTCTTCTTCAATATCAGCATGGTCAGTAGATGTACCTATATTTGCATTTACCTTAGTAAGCAAACCTTTTCCAATAGCGCGTACATAAAATGTGCGTTTAATATTTTTAGGTATCACTGCCCACCCTTTTACAATTAAATCCCGTAATTCTTCAGCCAATATACCTTCATAGTCTGCCGCCTGCTGCATCTCTTTGGTGATAATACCCTGTTTTGCAAAATCTAACTGTGTCATAATGTTACCCCTCATAACAAAAAAACCGCCCAGCGTATGGGCGGTTTTTTTAAATTTATAATGAATGAAAACAGAAGCAATTATTAAAACTACTCCCTCCGCTGGCATTATCCAGATCAGGTTCTAAGGGTATACTCTCAGGCTTATGTACCAGCATAAACCACCCCTGTTTTAAAGAACTTTTAGTAGTTACAATATAATAACAATTATATAAAAAATCAAGTAAATATAAAAATTATTTCTTAAAATAGTATTGTCTTCGTTCAGGTATACTTTTTGGCATTCCTCCATTTTTAATAAATTCAGGAGCATTGTATAGTCCACAATAACAGTGGCCATATTCCTGTATATCAGGTGCACAGTAATCACAGGGGCATATTATATCTTTATCTTGATCACGAATACCATCAGCATCCCTGCACGGACATGAGTAATAGCCATAACGGTTATAATTTACCGTCAGGCCATCAATTAATATATCAAGAAATTCCTTATCAGGGTGTAATGCCCACCCATGCCTGGATGCAACCATCTGTGCAAACTGCAACGTATCCTGGAATGTTTTTATTTTTTTCATGGCTATTTCTCCAATTTTAACATACGCCGCCATTCCTCTTCAATAAAGCCCGTAAAAAATATATTATCATCAATAACCAGAAAAGGGAATGCAACATACATGTTTGATTTCTGAACAAGATAATCCTTCAATTTATTCTTTTCTTCTGAAGGCAATAAATCCACATAAACAAAACGGTATTTAACCGAATTGCTATCAAGAAAATTCAATGCACGTTTGCAATGCCCACACGTGGAAAGTGCATATACTGTTACATCTCCTGCATTATGTTTCCCGTCTCGGTATGTAAAAGTTATATTTTCTACTATATGTATCACCTTACAATCGAAATAAATCAATTCATTTTTTCCTGCTTCACATGGAAACAATTCTGTATGATACAATAATTGAATAAAAATATACTATCTCAACCAAATAATGTCAATTAATATTACCGTTTATGTTTTATGCATATCTGTAATAAACAATAAAAATGATTGTAATTAATAAAAAAACTGCCTGTAAGGGCAGTTTTCTTTAGTTTGTTTTAAAATATATAAAATGAAAAAAATAAGTATTAATGACCTTCCCTAAAACTTTCTGCCGGGGGATAAATACCCTTAGCTCTTCTGTATACTGCAATGCCAAAGCGGATACAACCGCACACAACCACCCATACAGCAATAATCGTTGCAATAGTTAATGTATGCATAACTGCTGTATGATATTCTTGAATAAGATACAGTATCAGTTCATCCATTGTGTACCTCAAAAAAAGTTGATTTTACAATAATTACGTAATTACTGTGGAAGTATATATAAATATTGTCAATATAAAATTTTAATTTTTATAAAATTTTATTTTTTATAAACCAGGTGTATCAGGTATTATACAAGCAATAGAGCATTTTATACCATATCGCTTTGTTTATCGCTTTAACAAATCATTTAGCAGTTTTTCCTCATCACCTGCTATATACTCATCAGAATGAAAACAAAAACTGTTTGACATTATTTATTTGTGTGATATTTTCTGCCAAAATTCTTTTAAAAAGTTACTATCGCTAAAATATTTTATTTATGAAGTTATTCGTTATACATTTTTAAAACTTGAGGTTATTATACTATACAAATGTCTATTATTGATAACTACAGACAGGTATTACAAAAAATTGATAACATATCCAGTCAATGCAACAGAAATCCTGCTGAGATTTCCGTTATTGCAGTCAGCAAAACATTTCCAGCACAAATAATTCAGGAAGCTATTGATAACGGTATAACTCTGTTTGGCGAAAACCGCGTTCAGGAAGCAAAAGCAAAAATTCCTCAATTACAGGGCAATTTTACTTTCCATCTTGTTGGCCACCTGCAATCAAATAAAGCAAGGGATGCAGTAAAGTTATTTGATTGCATACATTCAATCGATAAACTATCCACTGCAATTGAGGTTGACAGGGAAGCTAAAAAGATGAATAAAATACAAAATATTTTAATTGAAGTTAATACGTCAGGTGAACAGTCAAAATTTGGCGTAACACCTGATAAAGCATTTGAGCTATGTAAGGGTATTCTTGATTTGCAAAATATTAATTGTTTAGGGCTTATGACGGTAGGCCCTTTAACTGACGACCGTAATAAAATTCGCCAATCATTTATTTTACTCAGAACATTGAAAGATCAATTAAACCAGAAGATTGGAATATCATTGAAAGAACTTTCTATGGGCATGTCCGCCGATTTTGATATAGCTATACAGGAAGGTGCAACAATGCTCAGAATTGGCACAGCTATTTTTGGGCAGAGGGTATCGCTATGAATATAGAAAAAATGACAATTGGATGTATTGGCCTGGGGAATATGGGTAGCGCAATTTGTACGGGCCTTGCTAAATCAGCAAAAACGAAAAATATTATAGGTTATGATATCGACAGTTCAACAGCAACAAAACTTTCCCAAACAATACCTTTGCAAACTGCTCATTCTATACCGGAACTATCTGACAAATCTGATATTATAATAATTGCTGTAAAACCCAACATTGTTGAAACGGTTGCCAGAGAAATTACACAAAAGCAAAAAAACATGCTAATCATTTCAATAGCTGCAGGTATTACCCTTGCAAAGCTTTCACAATGGTTTGGCGATAGTTACCGGATAATACGCTGTATGCCCAATACGCCTGCATTAATTGGCGAAGGCATGTCAGTATTATCAACCGTTTCCGCAACAGAAGACGACCTGCATATTGCTCAAGCCATTTTTAACGCATTAGGCAAAGTATTAATATTGCCCGAATCGTTAATGGATGCTGTAACCGCTGTATCAGGAAGTGGCCCCGCATATGTTTTTACCTTTATTCAGGCAATGGCCGATGCAGGAGTAAAATCAGGGCTTTCACGACAGGATGCATTGCTTTTATCAGCACAAACTGTATATGGTGCAGCTGCAATGGTAATGCAAGGTGATGAACCAATAACTTTACGTGGCAAGGTAACATCCCCTGGCGGCACCACCATTGATGCAATCCATGTTCTTGAAAAGAATGGATTTTCAGGAATTATAATTGATGCTGTTGAGGCAGCATACAATAAATCAAAAAAATTGGGTGGAAAGTAATGCTTACTAATTACCATATATGGCAGATAAAAAAAGCAATCAGATTCATGGTACCGGTAATCATTGCTATTTTTATTATTGGAAACATCATTGCTTTCTTTATTAAAGAACCTATCAAAATACCTGATAATGTACTATATAAAAAAAATGGATTTCTTCTTTTTAAGGACGCACCTGCATATATATCACTTCTTGAAAAGTATCCGTATAACCCTGGCGTTACACTTACAATTTATACTATCCGTGAAGGCGAATCGTACTGGGATGTTATTCAACGGTATGGCATCAGTATTGATACCTTTATTGGTGCCAACCCTCAGTTAGATTCATTACTTGCAAAGGCTGGTACAAAAGTTGTCATCCCGCACATGGATGGATTGCTTATTGCCTGTAAACATTTCTATGATGCATGGCTTGCTAAACTACATACAGGTGGTAAAGGTTCAATACGAGGCCAATACATACATCACCCGCTTGAATTGTTAGCAATGGATGATATCAGGTTTGCATTTATTGAAAATGCCCGTCCTGTAGCAGTTAACAGTAAAATTGAAAAGCTATACACACTGAGGCAAAAATTTCAGTCGCCCATAAATGGAAGGTTTACATCCATGTACGGTGAAAGAGTTGACCCGCTTGAGCATGGCATGGCTTTCCATAATGGACTTGATATTTGTGCATCTCAGGGCACTCCAATAAAACCAGTTCAAAAAGGGTTTGTCAATTTCACTGGTTGGCTGGATGGGTATGGGTTTACAATCATTATTCAACATGACGAGGGTTATGAAAGCTGGTATGGACATTGCCAGAAAATATTTGCCCAAACAGGCGAATTTGTAACAACTGATAGTATTATTGGAACTGTAGGGTCAACAGGCAGATCAACAGGCCCTCATCTTCATTTTATGCTGCTGCAACACGGCAAGGTGCTTAATCCTATTATGTTTATCTGGTAACTTCGTTTAAGAAAAATTTGGATTTTGAAATAAACCTTTTTCTGCATTTACAAGATCATGCTCATCATCTACCTCATACCATCCAAATCCTGAAAGGTCGCATATTGTTGGTGCAGTTTTTGGATTTTCTGCCAGTATTTGTAAAATGTTTTCAACTACCGCTTTGTCACCAAAACGTTCTATAGCTTTATTTACTGCATCTCTGTAAATACTTTCCATACTTTGATCAATATACGTCATCCCTATATATCCGCAGTCAAAATCATGCAGTTGTTTGCTTATATGAACAACTGTCTTCTTATCAGCATCTAACTTAACCTTCATGTCATCAGGACCCAGCTTCCTGTCAAAATCACACATGGCAGTAATTTTATTCAATGATTGCTTCATCTTTTCAAACATAACCCTTGGATAAATATGATCAACATTGGTTATAAGGAATGAATCGTGGGCAAATGTTTTCAATGCGGTAATTAAGGTAAATATATTCCCCTTGTGGTATTCTTTATTTTCAAGTATTTTCAAATGTTCTATCTGTTTTTGTTTCAAATGCTTTTCAAGGTCATAAAAAGCAAAACCGCCTACAACAATGATTTCATCAAAAAAATCCTGATCAAAAAATTCAAACAAATAGTCTATCAGTGGCTTTCCATTTACCTTAACCATTCCCTTGGTTTTATCTTTGGTCATTTCACCCAATCTACTACCGGTACCGGCTGCTAATACAATTGCACGCATGATAATAACTCCTTCAATGATTCAATTGTTACAATGTTTGGATATTTTTGTAAAAACTGTTCTCTGGTAAAAGTTCCACATAAACCTATAAATTTTATATCATTTGTAATAGCCTTTTCGGCATCTTTAAGCGAATCGCCAACAAAAGTCAAATCATCTTTTTGCAAATTAAAGTGCTTAATGACATATTCAAAATGTTGCTTGCCTTTTTCAAAACCATCTTTGAAACCTAATACGGTATCAAATTGCAGTCCTTCCCTGTTAATAAATTGATCTATAAGATATTGAAAATTATTTGATGAAACTCCAACTATAAATCCTGATCGACGCAATTCATTAATAACATAACGAACTTCACGAGAAAACGTTGATCTGAAGAAACCATCTTTTTTTGTTTCTTCAAAAATTGCAGCTTTCTTGCTGTTTGTTGGATTACCAGGTAAAATTATCTCAAGCTGCTGGAAAAAAGGAACGCCCGATGTCTCTAAGTATTTTCTGCGCGCTTCCTCAAATGAAATCTCAGGATGAAATCTATGAATAACTTCACCGGCAATATCAGCAAATCCTTCCATGGTATCAACAAGAGTACCATCAAAATCAAAAAGAAGAGCCTTTGTTTGAACGATCATGTACAATTATTCCTGTTTTAACAATCTTGCAGTAACTATCGATAAAAACCAACTGTTGCTGCTCATGTATTAGTAAATATGTAAATTTTTCATCAATCTGGTGTATCTTATATGATTGTCAATAGAAAAAATTATATTATATCTAACCATACCTTCTTTACCTGATAAAAGAAAATCAACACAATACTTGACATATATTACATTATATGTACAGTATAAGACATCATGACAATAGAAAATATACATTCAGATGAATACATTACAATAGAATTATCCAATATTATTGATCTGCATTGTTTCCATCCTGAGGACATAAAAGGTATTCTTGATGAATTTTTAGATAATGCTCACACAAAAGGCTATAAAAAGGTTGAGATAATTCATGGTAAGGGAAAATCAGTAATCAAATCAATTGTTCATAACTATCTCAAAAAAAATTCAAGAATTACTGATTTTTTTGATAAACCCGGCAATTGGGGAACAACAGTTGCCATTTTGAAAA
>DYLU01000029.1 GCA_020721905.1 Leptospira biflexa
GGTAGCGCATGCTGGTGCGCGCCCGTGAGGAGCTTCAAGCACATCGATATCTAAATAGTTATATAAAAATACGCAGCAGCCAACACCCGGAATGCCGATAGTTTTTTCACGTATACCAAGCTCATCAATGACTTCAGCAACAATGCGATGTGCAATACCATGGGTGCAGCCGGGACAAAAGTGTGTAGGAGTGTCTTTTAAGGTTTTTGGTCTGGTAAATACTGCCTGCATGGTAGCCTCACTAAAGTATTTTCTTAACCTGTGCCATAATATCGTCAGGGTATGGAATACCGCCGCCTGGCCTTCCGTAAAAATATACTCTGGTGCCATTGTGGCAAGCTAATTGTACATCACGAAGCATCTGCCCCGTATTCATTTCCACAACCAGCACTTTATGAATCCTCTCTGAATATTCATGTATTGCTTTTGATGGAAATGGGAATAAAGTAATTGGACGCAGTAAACCGGCTCTGACCCCTTCATTGCGCAAAAACTTTATGGCTGTTTTTGCAATACGCGATGGAGTACCAAATGCAATAATCATGACATCAGCGTCATCAAGCTGGTGGGTTTCATACATAACTTCGTTTTGTTCCATTGCATCGTATTTTTTCTTTAAATCCAGGTTGTGAATTTCCATTTCACCAGGACCTAAGAAAAGGGACTTAATTAGCTGTGCAGGCCTGCCTTTAGCTCCTGTTAGCGCCCACGGTTTTTCAGGAATTACCACCGGCTTTTCAGGGGTTAAACGACATGGCTCCTGAAACTGCCCAACCATAGCATCCGCCAGTATCATAGCGGGGTTTCGGTATTTGTCAGCAAGTTCAAATGCTTTTATGGTTAAATCAAACATCTCCTGACATGAAGCAGGTGCCAGGACAATGTTGCGGTAGTCGCCATGACCACCACCATGCACTGCCTGATTATAATCGCCCTGTGTTGGGGCTATACCACCAAGCCCTGGGCCAATACGCATGATATTCACAATAACGGCTGGAAGCTCTGAGCCTGCAAGGTATGAAAATCCTTCCTGCATCAGTGAGATGCCGGGACCGGATGATGATGTCATTGCTCTGGCACCAGCAGCTGAAGCCCCAAGAATCATATTAATTGAAGCTATCTCACTTTCGGCAGGGATAAAGGTTCCGCCAACACGGGGCAGATGTTTAGCCAGGTATTCGGGAATATCGTTTTGAGGTGTTATGGGGTAGCTAAAGTAAAATTTACATCCTGCCTGTATGGCACCTTCAGCCAGTGCTATATTTCCTTTTGTTAATACTCTCATTTATACACCTCTATTGCTGTGTCAGGGCACATCAGTGCGCATGTTTTGCAACCAGTGCACAGGTCTTTTTTATCGGGCGATAGTTCAGCGGGGAAATAGCCAATTGCGTTATAGTGTTTTGAAATGGTGATTATCTGCCTGGGGCAGTATTTTACACAAAAGTAACATCCTTTGCAACGGTTTGTATCTATCACTATGTATGCCATGGGCTCATCTCGTTTCAATACAGTTTATTTACGGTAACTATCGCCAAATTAACAGTTTACGTTAACTGGCATTGTTTAATCATAAATAATTCTTGCCCTCTATTCGATAATAGTATAGCAAGCAAGAAATGTATTAATAACCGAATTTATCGCTTATTGTAATATATGTCAATAAAAAGTAATTAGTGTGTACAAAATTGTTTTGTGCATAAATTTGTAATAATATTTATGAGCGATAGTTACTGTTAAAAAAGGTGATTGATGGATAGTAAAGAGCGAACAGCCTTAATACGCAAAGGTAATGAATTTTTTAACCAGGGCAAGATTAAGGAAGCAATTGAGATTTTTGTTAAAACCGGGTATAAAGATGGACTGCAGCGCATAGGTGATTACTATTACTACGATAAAAAGCTTCCGCTGATTGCTCTCAGATTTTACCGTATGAGTGGCAGTAAAAAGAAGATTGATGAGATCATGGAACGAATGGTATTTGCATTGGGTAAATGGTTGGGCAATGATGCAGTCAACAAAAATCAATTGAAAGTAAAACTTCCGCCGCTGAAAGTGTCGCCAAAATTAAAGATGTTAGCTCAGGAAATTTTAGAAAAACATAAAGAAGAAAATAAATAAATATTGTTCGTTGTTATTTGTATAGCTGCTTTTCAATGTGCGACAGTAAATTAGTATACCGTAAAGCGGCATAGATAATGAAATAATTCTTTCCTTAAAAAAAATCACAAACAAATAATGAAAAAATTCAGTAAAAAATTTGACATTTTTTACATACATAATATAGTTAGTACTACTAACTATTAGAGGGTATGGTATGCAGGCAGATTCTGTTGATGCAAATATTATTGCGCTTATTGATAAATTAACCGATATAAAACGGTCATTGCTCTGGGAAACTGCTGAAGAATTTGGGTTAACACCGTTGCAGATTCAGATTGTGCAATACATTTATCAATGCTATGCACATAATCAAGTTATGGCTGGTGATATTGCAAAGGAGTTGCTTGTTTCTAAGGCAACGTTAAGTGTTGCACTCAATACGCTTATACAAAAAGGGCTGGTGAAAAAACATATAGATACTGCCGACAGAAGAAAATCGTGTTTAACACTTACCAATAATGGAGCAAAACTTGCACACACTTTATCTTCCAGAAAGAATGTATTAGCACAGTATCTTTCTATTCAAAACAAAAATGATAAAAAGACGGCATTCAGAGTGCTATCGAAATTTGTGCTGAAACTTATGGATCATGGTATTGTTGATTATCTGAGGATGTGTATGCGCTGTGAACATTGTAAACAGTTGTCACGAAACAGCTATAGATGTTCATTAACAGGGCGTACCTTTGAATTTGAAGAAATGCATTTTGAATGCTGTCATTTTACATCACAAAAGGTGGTATAGGTATATACAATGAAGAAGAATAGTAACGATGTAGCACATGACATCAGGATTCTTGGGAAATTTATATCCATATACTGTGAGGGGAAGCATCCTGATGCAACAAAGTCAGTTGTGAAAGGCAGTGGCAAGATTGCATTGTATGTGGATCCGCTTGAGGTAACAGTATGCAATGAATGCAAAAAACTCTTGCTGTATGCAGCAAGTAAGCGTATACTATGCCCCTATAATCCCAAGCCTGCCTGCAAAGACTGTACTACCCATTGCTACGGTGAACCCTACAGAAGCAAGATACGGGAGGTTATGCGTTACTCCGGAATCAGGATGATTTTAAAAGGAAGCATTTCATATATTAAGAAATTTTTATAACTGGTGCCAGCATGTATCGTGATACTCTGTGAACTATGATATGGCAGTAACAATATACATGGAATGGCAGTGTAAGAAATATTTTGACGTTTTATAGGAGGATACAATGAGCGAATTTTTAAGCAATATGGATGAAAAGAAAGAACAGTTGAAAAAGATGATTAAAATGCTTCACGATGGGGCTGACGTTACACAAATGAAGGCACTGTTTAAAAAGGATTTTGGCAATGTTATGCCGCATCAGATAAGTATGCTGGAAGAAGATCTCATCAAGGAAGGCATGCCTGCTGACGAAGTGCACAGACTGTGCCAGCTTCATATTGATCTTTTCAAAGAATCTATTGATGCAGGTAAGGTTGATGTACCGGAAGGGCATCCATTATATATACTGTATACTGAACATAGCAAAATATTAGGTTTTGCTCAACAACTCGTTGGAAGTGCAACAAAATTCATTGATAATCAAAAGAGTGATGTATTTGCACGTATACAGCAGTTGATTGAGTTTTTTAAGGAATCAGGGGTGCATTACCTTCGTGAAGAAAATGTTCTTTTTCCGGTGCTGGAAAAATATGGGGTTACTCAACCGCCAAAGATTATGTGGATGGAGCATGACAATATTCGGGCAATTGAAAAAAATATGTATCAAACAGCTGATGCGCTGGCAAAGAAAATTACAAAGGAACTATCGCTTGCGTTACAAAACCATGCAATACAGCTATCTGAAACGCTGGCTGATCACTTTTACAAAGAAAATAATATTTTGTTTCCTACATCATATAAGTTTTTTAATGAAGATGACTGGAAGCTGGTAAAACAGGAATTTGATGGTATTGGGTATATGTCATACAGTCCCGTAACGCATACAGAAAAGGATGAGAAAGCAAGCACGCAACTGGCAGCTGATACTGTAAAATTTGAAACGGGTAACCTGACGTTAGAACAGCTTCAATGTATGCTTGATACCATGCCTGTTGATTTTACCTTTATTGATAAGGATGATGTGGTGCGCTACTTTAACAATGCACCTGACCGAATTTTTGTGCGTTCAAAGGCAGTTATTGGCAGAACTGTGCAAAACTGTCATCCGGAAAAAAGCATACATGTTGTTAACCGGTTACTTGATGAAATGAAACAGGGCACACGCAATAAGGCCGAATTCTGGATTACGTTGAATGGCCGTTTGATTTATATAACGTACTATGCTGTGCGAAAAAACGGTGAGTATATTGGCTGCCTTGAAGTTACTCAGGACATAACTGACATTCAGAAGATATCCGGACAAAAGAGGTTGTTAGATTAATGGTGGAGTAATTAAGGTGATACAAAATAAATACAAAGTTGTTGTCATTGGTGCTGGTTTTGGCGGTTTGTGGGTAGCAAAGGCGCTTGCGCATTCTGATTATGAAGCGATATTTATTGATAAGAACAACTATCACACGTTTTTGCCGCTATTGTATCAGGTGAGCGCTGCGGAAGTTTCGCCGGAGCAGATTGCCTCACCGGTACGAAGTATTCTGCGAAGCAAAAAGAATATACAGTTCATCCGGGGTGAAGTAAGTCAAATAAACTATAGCAAGAAGGTTATTGTGTGTCTTGGTCAGGAGATACCATTTGATTATCTTATTGTCTCGGCAGGAAGTGTGAATCATTATTTTGAAATTCCCGGTGCAGGTAAATTTGCGTTTCCGCTCAAAACACTTGATGATGCTATGGTGCTGCGCAATCATATTTTAACCTGTTTTGAGCGGGCATCATTTATCAATGATGAAGAACAACGAAAGCGCTTGCTGACCATTGTCATTGCTGGGGGTGGTCCAACAGGCGTAGAATTTGCAGGAGCTTTAGCCGAGCTGATTGCAGGACCGCTTAAAAAAGATTTTCCTGAACTTAAGAATGAAAAAATTGCATTACATTTAATTGAAGCATCCAACAATCTTATCGGGATGTACCATGCTTCATTAGGCCAGTATACTCAAAAACAGCTTGAGAAGAAAGGCGTACACGTGCATTGCAATGCTAAGGTAAATGCAATTGATGCGTCAGGAGTGCACTTGCATGACGGCAGTGTATTGCCAGCGGAGACTGTAGTGTGGACTGCGGGAGTAAAAGGCAGGCTTGTAAGCAATGATTTAACAATACAGACAGTGCCTGACGGGCGGATTGTGGTGGATGAATTTTGCAGGATTTCAGGGTATACCGATGTGTTTGTCATTGGCGATTTAGCCTGCTTTATACAGGATGGGAAGCCTTTGCCAATGATTGCGCCTGTGGCTATGCAGCAGGGGAAATATGTAGGCAGGCTTTTAAAAAGATTGCTGAAAGGCAAAAAAGTAAAGCCATTCAGATATTCAGACCGGGGCGGAATGGTTGCAATTGGCCGGAACAAGGCAGTATCACAAATAGCCGGTATGCATATAAAAGGGTATGTTGCATGGATTATATGGATTTTTATTCATATTTTGTATTTGATTGGCTTTAAAAATAAAATTTTTGTTATGATTAACTGGGTTTGGAGTTATATCTTTTTTGAAAAAAGTGTGCGCCTTATTTTGCCAGGATGTTGTGATGACCCTCACGGGGATTTGTGCCTGCACCGTGGAAGAAGTTGTAAGGGATAACATTTTATGAGATGAGGAATGATATGAGTGATCTGTTCACTAGCGCGCAAAAGTATGTTGACGCAATTGACTATCAAAACAATGCAATTGTGAGCAAAACCATAATTCAAAATGATAGTGGTACTATAACTCTTTTTGCTTTTGGGCAGGGTCAGAGCCTGAGTGAACATACTGCACCTTTTGATGCTTTTGTCATGGTGCTTGATGGTCAATTTGTTATTACCATTGGTGGCAAAGAAAATACTGTAAAAGCCGGTGAAGCTATTATTATGCCTGCTAATGTACCACATGGGCTTGTTGCACTGAATAATGCAAAGATACTTCTTGTTATGATAAAAGGATAGTATAGTTATGATAGTATGTATTCAACATGTACCATTTGAAACACCAGGCTATATACTGGATTGGGCAATTGCACATCAAAAAGATGTGGCGATAGTTACTGCATATACAAACCATGATTTTCCTATTGTTGATTCAGTTGAGATGCTGGTTATTATGGGTGGTCCCATGAGCGTCCATGATGAACGAGAATACCCATGGCTTGTTACAGAGAAGCACTTTATAGAAAAAGTAATAAATAAAAGGAAACCTGTTTTAGGAATTTGTCTTGGTGCACAGCTTATTGCTGATATACTGGGAGCACGTGTTTATAAAAATCATACAAAAGAAATTGGCTGGTTTGAAGTACACAGCGTAGCATCAGAAAATCCATTTGCCAAACTATTGCCTGATACATTTATGGCATTCCACTGGCATGGTGAGACTTTTGATATACCTTCAGGTGCTATACATATAGCATCCACTGATGCATGTGCCAATCAGGCATTTGCAATGGATGACAGAATAGTGGGGCTACAGTTTCATCTGGAGATTACAGCACAGGGTGTATATGATCTGATGGAAAATTGCGGGGATGAGCTTAAGGAAAGTGGCCATATTCAGAGTAAAGATGACATTATAACAGGTATTCGTTACTGCCACCATACCCATGAAATTATGGATACACTGCTTGAAGCTTTTACTGTAAACTATCGCACTTAATGAAAAATTTTTTTTGGAGGTGTTGCCTGTTGCTTCAGATAAAATAGTAAAATAACATAATGAGAAAAACGTCAGAACGCATAAGCTGCCGCATTTTTTAAATTCCAATTATTTATGACTGCATTTAGCACAATGACGTTTGGTGTAATTCTACTTTTGTATGAGGTGAGCCATGAAATATAAGGTATATACAGTAGCCGGAATATTTTTTATACTATTGATATCTGGTGTATACGGCACTGCCAGGTTTATGCAGGAAACATCTCGCTGTTGCTGAAAGCCGGTTATCACGAAGCGGTGGTTGCAAAGCTTTTTGAGCGCGTGCACAATCAATTTAAAGACACGATATCTTATGACCCATTGTATGTGCAGGCCAAGGATTTTTACCTGGAAGCGTTGTATCGTTTGATTTATATGGGAGCAGAAAATTCAATTGGTTTCCATAATCCGGACGCGGCTGGAAGAATATTGGGTGATTCAGTTGGATTTTCTACAAAAGCGGAAGGTTTGTTGCGACAGTTACTGGCTAAAAAAGGCATTGATGTTGGGCAGAGTATAAACCTGGAACTTGCAAAGTATCTCAACAACCGTGGTGAGCACAAGCTGATGTTTAAACGGGAGCAGGAATTTAAAGATCCGTTTGATACTGTGGAAAAAAACTGTGCCCCGTAATAGTTTAGGATTGTAATCAGGAAGTTTGTTTGTATATAATGATAAATAAGGGTATCCTGAAAAAATGGGATACCTTAATATTTTTTTATTGAAATAGTTTTTTTGCTATGATAAAGATATATATTGATTATCATGGTTAACCAATTATGTTGATAACCCTTATTCATAATATTACCCTGCTCATTGCCCTTAGTGTTGTATGGGGTCCAATGCTGTTATTACGTAAAAACTATCCAAATATATACAGGATACTTTCAGGATTTCTTTTTGGATTTTCAGCAATTGCAGCAATGGCAAGTCCGCTGGTATTTGAAGAAGGAATTATCTATGATGGACGTTCAGTGGTTATAGCATTATCGGGATTATATGGTGGTGGTATTGCATCGCTTTTTGCATCCATTATTGCAGGTTCGTATCGATTTTATCTGGGAGGACCAGGGGTATATGCCGGTATTGCAAGTGTTATTGTTTCTGCACTAACAGGTCTTGTATTCAGGCGCATGTACAAAAATAAGCCAACAACAATACCACTCTATTGGATTATTGGATTTGCCATTATTATCCATATCCTTGTATTGATATGCCAGCTGTTTTTGCCATGGCCAAAGGGCATTGTGGTAATAAAGACTGTTGGTCTACAGTATTTATTAATCCTTTCAACAGGTTTAGCTGCGATAGCCTTTGTATTTAACACAATAGAAAACAGAACATTAGCATTGCAGAGATTACAGGCAGATGCCGACTTTTTACAGGATATATTAAGCATTAATCCTTCAGTTGTATTTAGTATGAATCCTGCCACGTATGCAGTAACCTGGATAAGCCCTAATGTTGAAGTGTTGCTTGGATATACAACGGAAGAGGTTATTAACCAGGACTGGTTTGGCAAAATAGTTTATAATGATGATAGGAAAAATTTTGAATTACTGTTACAGGATATTCGTATTAATAATTATGCCTCAGTTGAATGCCGTACATACGATAAATTTGAACAATTGCGGTGGATTGAGATTCATTTACGGGCTGTCCGTTTGCATGATGGGAATATAGAAGCAATATTTGGCTCAATTACTGACATTACTGAGCGTAAAAAATTATCATATGACCTTAAGGAAAGCGAAGAGCGATACAGGACAATTTTTGATAACAGCCGGGCTGTTATGCTTATAATTAATCCTGACACAGGGAGCATAGTTGATGCCAATCAGGCTGCAGTGCAGTTTTATGGTTACAGCAGGCAAGAGCTTTGTTCAATGAACATAATGCACATAAATACATTGCCACCTGATGATATAAAAGCACGAATGGATGAAGCGCGGACACAGAAACGTGTATATTTTGAATTTAAACACAGAAAAAAGGATGGCAGTGTCAGTGATGTAGAAGTATACAGCAGTGCAGTTACTATTGGTGCGAAACAGTATATATTTTCAATAGTCCATGATGTTACTGCAAAAAGGAAAGCAGAAGAAGCTTTGATAAAAAGTGAAGAGCTTTTCAGACTAATTTTTCATAATGCCCCAATGGGGATTTATGCATTTGATGAACATGGTGTCATAACTGCCTGTAACGATAATTTGGTTACGATAATTGGTTCTTCCCGTGAAGCCTTAATTGGATTAAATACTTTAAAACTGCCTGACAGGCGGGTTGTTGATGCTGTTAATAAATCCCTGCAGGGAATAGAATCTGAATTTAATGGTTGGTACAAATCAGTAACTGCGGATAAAGTAACACCGGTACGGGCATTCTTTTCACCACTTATTCTTGAAAAGAAAATAGTTGGTGGGCTGGCTATTGTAGAGGATATGACCTATCAGGTTGAGGCCGAAAAGCAAAAAGAAAAGCTGCAGGAACAATTCCGACAGGCACAAAAGCTTGAAGCCATTGGGAGGTTGGTTGGTGGCATAGCGCATGATTTTAATAATATTTTGAGCATTATCTCAGGCTATGGTGAACTCATAAAATTAAAAATTGATAACAATCATGAACTATATCCTGATATAGTGGAAATACTGAATGCAACAAAGCGGAGTGCCGGGATTGTACGCCAGCTTTTAACATTTAGCCGACAGCAAAACGTACATCCAGTGCGAGTCAATCCAAATTATATTATTGAACATAATGAAAAAATGCTTAAAGCAATGGTTGGTGAGGATATAACAGTACAACAAGAGCTGGCGGATGATGTATATGATATATGGATTGATGTTTCGACATTTATTCAGATTCTTACCAATTTAGCGTCAAATTCACGTGATGCTATTAAAGATATAGGGAATATAAAGATAGTTACCAAAAACAGATATCTTGATGAAGAATTCTGTACAATGCATCATGGTTGCAAGCCTGGTGATTATGCCATGATACAATTTTCTGATGATGGTATTGGAATGGATAAAGAAACATTGGATAAAATTTTTGAACCATTTTTCACTACTAAAGAAGTTGGGAAGGGAACCGGGCTTGGGCTTTCAACAGTATATGGCATAGTAAAACAGTTTAATGGGTATATCAACGTCTATAGCGAACCCGGTAAGGGGACTGTGGTAACTATATATTTCCCAAAATATGTTGAAGAAATCCCATCAATTTCAACATATAGTGAAACTGAAAATTTTGAAAGCCCATTACAGAAAAATACAATCCTTGTTGTGGAAGATGATAGAAATGTTCTGGAAATGTTGAAAAAGATGCTTGCATTACTTGGGCAAGAGGTAATAGCATTTAATGATCCTCTTGATGCTATACAGGCAATTGATAGGTATAAAGATACCATTACAATTGTGATTACTGATATAATAATGCCTCATATGAATGGCACTGAACTATATAAAAAGTTACTATTGGTTAAACCATCATTGAAAGCAATTTTTATTTCAGGGTATTCTGATGATACATATAAAGATGTACTGCAATCTATGCAGGGTACATATTTTATGCAAAAACCATTTACCGTGGAAGATTTAAAAAAAGCTTTGAACGCCATTTGCACGTAATCGAGGAAAAGCTTATAAAAAAGTGATTGACCAAATAAAGGGAAAAAAGATTATATAAAAAATTATATAATAATAAATATATGTTCTTTTTGTAGGGGTTGGGATGAAAGCAGAGTTGCGCAGACAGCATATTCTTGATTGCGCCAAGCAGGTTTTTGCTGAAAAAGGATATTATGAGGCGTATGTTGAAGATGTGATTAAGATTGCCCATATTGGCAAAGGTACTATTTATGAATATTTTCGTAATAAAGAGGATTTATTTTTATCCCTGTTAATCCGATCACTTGAAGAATGGAAAAGGTCAGTAAACATAAGTCATACGGATATAGTAACACTGGATCCTGTGTCATATTTTCGTTATAGAATTAAACGATCAATAGAATTTCTTAATAACGATAGGCAGCTCACTTCAATATTGTTGAAGACGGGTTTTGGTTTTAATCCACATATACAAAAGCTTATAGGTGAATTTGAAAAGAATTTAAGAAAACACATTATTCACGATTTGCGTTTAGCCCAACATTTAAATGTATTGCAGGATGATATTGATATAAATGTTACAGCAAGTATACTTATTGGGGGGATATTGATGATAGCATATCAAAATATATTATCGGTTCCCAGAATGAGCTCTGAGGAAATTGAAGACCTTACAAAAAAATATATAACCACGTTTATTAGCGGGATTTTCAAGCGGAGTGTTATTGAAAAGTATACAAAATAAATTCTTAATGGTATGTAAAATTTTTATCATTGTTTTTTTATATGAGCGATAGTATATAGTATAAAATATAGTTTTTTTATTAAAGGGTATTTATTGTTTACATTTTAAAATAATGGATTTATTTTTCTTGCAGGGTTGATAGTGAAAATAATAGAGACTGAAGTTATAGTTATTGGTGGAGGTGCTACAGGGTGTGGTGTTTTGCGGGATTGCACCCTGAGAGGAATTAAGGCTGTCCTGATTGAAAAAAATGATATAGCCTCAGGTACAACAGGGCGAAATCATGGGCTTCTTCATTCAGGAGCACGATATGCTGTTAAAGACCTTGAATCAGCTACTGAGTGTATTAATGAAAACCGGATTTTAAAAAAAATAGCATGGCATTGCATTGAACCTACCGGGGGATTATTTGTAACGCTTCCCGAAGATGATCCTAATTACCATAATAAACTTTTAGAATCATGCAAGTTTGCGGATATCGATGCTAAGGAAATAAGTGTAAAGAAAGCTCTGGCAATAGAACCAAACCTGAATCCCAATATACTTTCTGCAATATGGGTGCCTGACGGTACCATTGATCCATTCCGATTAGCCTCAGCAAATATTTTAGATTCTGTTGAAAGAGGTGCGTCAGTTTTAACGCATACAGAAGTACAACGCATCATGCTTAAACAAAATCAGGTAGCTGGTGTACAGTGTTATGATAAGGTGGCTAAAGAATATCTGGAGGTATATGCACCAATCATAGTAAATGCTGCGGGTGTATGGGGACAGCATATATGTGAAACTGCAGGTATTGAACTTAAGATGTTCCCTTCCAAGGGTTCTATGGTCATTATTGACTATCGCATTAACAATGTTGTTGTTAACCGTTGTCGTGTGCCTTCGGATGGTGATATAATAGTTCCCGGTGACACGGTGTCATTAATTGGCACAACTTCCCGTAAAATTTCCTATGACAAAATTGATGAACTGGTTGTTGATGATGATGAGATAGATATACTGTTAGCTGATGGCGAGAAATTGATACCCAATGTTTCCAGAGCGCGTGTATTGCGCGCATATTGTGGTGTACGCCCCCTGGTTGCAGTTTCTGGTGAAATGGATGGCAGAGAAATAAGCCGTGGTGTTGTACTCATTGACCATAAAGAACGTGATAACCTGCAGGGGCTTATCACTATTGCGGGTGGAAAACTTATGACCTACCGCTTAATGGCACAGATGACTACCGATCTTATTGCAAAACGAATTGGCAATAAAAAACGATGTATAACACATAAGGTGCCATTACCCGGTTCAGAGAAAAGAGTGGGCTATACAAAAAAAATAAAATATTTTTCAGGTATTCCCAATTCAGTGGTTGGTTCCACACATTACCGTCATGGCGAGCGTGTTCATAATATATTAAGTTTACAAAAGCGTAATTATGGGCTTATTTGCGAATGTGAAATGGTAACAATTGGTGAAGTTGAATATGCCATTAAAAATCTTAAAGTAAAAAACCTTGTAGATTTACGACGCAGGACACGGATTGGGATGGGGCCCTGCCAGGGCGAGCTATGTGCTTACCGTGCTGCAGGACTTTTCACTGAATTTGGTGAATTTACGCCGGATACATCAACAAAGCTTTTAAAAGATTTCATTGAAGAACGTTTTAAAGGTATGAAGCCGGTACTGTGGGGTGATGGTTTAAGAGAATTTGAATTTACCTACTGGATTTATCAGGGTTTATTTGGCCTTGGACTTGTTGAGGAAGAAGAACAATGAAATTTGATTGTATAATAATTGGTGGCGGAATTTCCGGATTAACTGCGGGCATACGATGTGTTAAGGAAGGACTGCATACTGCAATCATATCATCGGGGATGAGTGCATTACATTTCTCGTCAGGTTCTATTGATGTGTTAGGATATATGCACAATAAGGTAGTGTATAATCCTTTTGAGGCATTGGATACATTAACAGAAACTGTTGCCCGGCATCCGTATACAAAATGCGGAAAGCCATTAATTGTTGAAGCATTGCAGTTTTTTAAACAGGAATGTGAAACGCAAAACGTATATCTTTTTGATAATGAAAACCTCAATCATTTCCATGTTACTGCATTGGGGACGCTTAAGCCAACGTACTTTTCGCAACGAAGTGTGTTTAATGAGGACGTGTTTCACCGTTTTAAAAGCATGAAAAAAATTGTCATTGTTAATTTTGAAGGTTACCGTGATTTTCATCCTCAGCTGGCTGCTGCACAGCTTTCAAAGCATCCGTTATTTGCAAATTGTGAAATCATTGCTAAAAGTATTGATATGCCCCAGCTTCAGGATGTAACCATGCATCCTCATGAATTCAGGTCCATTGACATTGCCCGCGTTTTTGAAGATGAAGAAAATGTATACCGAATTGCCGATGTTATACTGCTTGCTGCCGAAGGTGCTGATTTTGTGGTTATCCCCGCTTTTATGGGGATTCATAACTTCAATCAGATACACAATATATTGCAAAGCCGCACCAGATTACTTATTTATGAAATTCCAACACTTCCGCCATCAATCCTTGGATTGAGAATTGACAATGCACTGAAATCACGGTTTGCTCAGTTGGGCGGTGTGTACATTGCTGGCGACAAAGTTGTGCGTGCTGAAAGTAACAATGATGTGGTGCAGGCTGTGTATACTTCAAACCATCCGGAAAATCCACTGGAAGCAAAATTTTATATTCTGTCAACGGGAAGTTTTTTTAGCGGCGGAATGATAAGTGAATTCAATAATATGTATGAGCCTGTATTTAAACTGAAACTTCATTATGAGCCGCAACGCAATAAATGGTATAGCCCGCAATTCTTTTACAGTAATTCACATCCTTTTTTAGAGTATGGTGTGGTCACGGATGAAAACTTAAGGCCGTATGACAGCAAGAACAATATTATCCAGAATGTATACTGCAGTGGTGCAATACTTGCGCATTATAATCCAATCAGGGAAGGCTGTGGAAGTGGTGTGGCGATAAGCACCGCATACAAGGCTGCAAATCAGATTATATCTTTACATAAGCTTATGAGATAGCACCATGATAAAGTTAGAGAACATAAGTTTTGACCATTGTATAAAATGTACTATATGTACCATTTATTGCCCGGTTGCACGAGTTACACATCTGTATCCTGGACCCAAGCAGTCAGGACCTGATACTGAACGCCTACGAATTAAAAACCCGGAGTTACTGGATATTTCGCTAAAATACTGTTCAAACTGCAAACGGTGTGAAATTGCATGCCCATCTGATGTAAAAATAGCAGATATTATCCAGACAGCAAAATGGCGATATTCAAAAAAAGAATTCAGGATCAGGGATTTTTTACTCAGCCGTACAGATTTAATGGGAACTTTTGGCACGATATTTTCACCCATAGTCAATTTTTTTACACACATAGGAATTGTTAAATATTTTCTTGACCTGATTTTCAAAATTCCTAAGGGCAGAACATTCCCCAGCTATTCATCCACGACATTTAGAAAATGGTTTAAAGAAGCAAGAAAATATCAGAATAAATATCTTGAAAAAGTAGTATATTTTCATGGGTGTTACGTTAATTACAATTATCCTCAGTTGGGAAAAGATGTAGTAAAAGTACTCAATGCATTGGGTAAGGGTGTCATCATTACAAAAGAAAAATGCTGTGGCGTTCCTTTGATTGCAAATGGGTATATTAAGAAAGCACAATCAAACGGAAAGTATAATATACGGGTATTGTCAAAAGCTCTACCCCATGAAAACACAAAAATTGTGTCGGCATCATCAAGCTGTTCATTAGCGTTGAAACATGAATATCCCAATTTGCTTGAACTGGATAACAGTCCCATTGCAAACAATATAGCATATATTACGCAATATGTTCTTGAGGAATTTGAAAAAGGCAACATTCCTGATTTAAAACCACTCAAATATACTGTGGCTTACCATTCACCCTGCCATTTAGAGCGTATGGGCAATGTTGCATTTACAATTGAACTGTTGCGTAAGATACCCGGACTTACCGTAAAGCTATTGCATTCTGAATGTTGCGGAATATCCGGTACGTATGGGTTTAAAAATGAATATTATGCCATTTCTCAGGCAGTGGGGAGCGAACTCTTTAAAATGATTGAAGAGGCAAAACCGGATTTTGTAGTAACCGATTGTGAAACCTGCAAATGGCAGATAGAGATGAATACTCAGTATAAGGTAGTACATCCCATTTCCCTGCTTGCAGAGGCAATTGAGTAAATACAATACTTTATTTATTGTATCTGCTGCAAACGAATAATTTTACAATGAATAATTAATGCATTTCGTTCTGGCAAATACATCACCGATGTAAAATCACTGTATTTATAAGGAATGATAATCACTTCTGCTTCAACAGGTTTGTTGTACAATAAATTTTTATAAATATTCTGAATTTCCTTTGAAGTATAATTCTTTTCGTCAATACCAACAATGTGGTTTTCATGTGTGTAAAACTTTAAAGTAATATATGGCAGATTAGTTTCTTTTCCATTAATAATAATTTCTGAATCATAACCAGTATTTAGCATTAATTCATTATCTTTTGTTTGCTGAGTCTTTATCAGGCTGCATGAGGTATTAAAAATTATCTTTCTATCGGGGAATATATATTTTGTAATTTGTCCCAGTGCCTGCCTTTGAAGTTTCTTCTGACATATTGGGCATGGGTCAATGCGGCTTTCTGCAAGCATTCGTAATGCATTAAAAGATATGGGTACGCAATCCTGTGCAACAGAATATAGTGGAAATAAAAAGCATAAAAATAAAACTGCATACCTTTTTATCATGGTGAAATCACTCCTCACTGGTTAATGATAAAACAAACTCTTTTATGCTGTTACGGTATAATGGCGCATCAACAAGAAAATTATTATTATGGCTACCTCGCAACTCAATAAAATATTTTTTGTTTGATGGACATTGTCTGTAAAGTTCCTGTCCCATGGAAAATGGTACAGTTTCATCATCCCCGCTATGAAGTATCAAAACCGGAATAGTTATCTTTTGTATGTAATCAATAGCTTGATATTTTTCTTTGAAAAACAGTGATATGCATCTAAAGCTGTGATATTGCACCATAGATTTGATGCTGGTAAAACTTGAATCAATAATAATACCTGCCGGATTTGTTTTTGATGCACAGTATAAAACTACAGGTCCTCCAAGTGAACGACCAAACAAAATAATGTTTTTTGGTGATATTTTTTTAACATCAGTCAAATAGTCCCATGCAGCCATTGCATCTTCATACAGTCCTTTTTCACCGGGTTTACCGCTGCTTTTGCCATACCCTCTATAATCTATTATAAAAATAGAAAGCGGAATTGAATGTAAAAGTTTCAGCAATTCAATTCTATCATAAATGTTGCCTGCATTGCCATGAAAATAACATAGAGTAAAACGAGATTTTTGTGAAGGAATGAACCAGCTGTGAAGAGTGACTGTTTCATTGACATGGATGAAAACATCTTCTGCGGGGAAGGGTAATACGCTGGTAGCTGGTGTCATTGTGTCAGGATGATAGATTACACAGTCAAGGCAGCCTGTTACCAGTAAACTTATAATTAGAATAATATATAAGCGATAGTTCATAGCAGTAATTACCAGAAATAAAAAGTAAATCCGCCAGAGACCTGATTGTACAATTGTTCGTTATACCAGCTTGACATTTCAAATCGCATGCTATATCGTTTGCTTAAATTGTACTGAATGATGGTCTTCATGGTTAAGAAATTACATATTTCTCCATAAAGGTAATATGTATCAACTATATAACTTCTGATACGAAAGTGTTGGAATGGTTGAAACATAAATCCTGCTGAAACCCCGGGTCCAGCTTCAATGTTATTTTTAAGGTTATTATTGAGTAAGCCTGAAAATTCAATCATGCTATATATTTGCAGCCATTTGAAAATCTCAATTGTATAACCGCTTCCTGTATTAAGTTGGTACACCAGTGTCTGATTATTGCTTTTAAAAGGCAAACGGTCAAAGCCGGTAATTACTTTCCAACTTAATGGCTTTATCAACGGGTTTATTGGTGAAAGGGATTCAATATTTATTAATTCTAAACGTTGCAATAGTAATTTTTGATTGTCATAGTCATAGCGAATTGCTGTCTCACCAAATATAATTTGGGATCCCGGAATAAAACCGGAAGGGTTATCACACAGGTCATGATAAGCTGGCCTGTATACCAGTTCACCGTAAGGTTTTGCATCAAAAATTCCTCCCTGTAAACGTACATGACTGGAGTAATGACCGGTCTCTGGCTCTGGTGGATTGGGAATTGTATAAGATAATGTTTGTGGGAATGAACTTCGGATTTTTAACACATTGATAAATAAATCCTGATATTCTTTTTGTGTATACTCTCTATTTGCATAACGATATTGAATGAATTCAGAAGCACAATCAAGAATTTGTACTTTTTGTGTTTCAGTAAATGATGAATTAATAAGGTTTGTTAATGCTTCATTTTCATGTTTAGCTATGGATTTGACAGTTTTAATTTGATCAGAATTGAGTTGTAGTACCATATGATTAATGGTTGTTGTTCGTGAAGGCCTGAATGAAGTACTTTCAACGAATCCTGCATCGATTACTTTTCTTATGGTATCAATAGGGATTACCCAGAAAAAAAAACCGTTGGTAAGATATGAATCAGGACGGGTAACTTCCATGAGATATAAAAGATTAAACGAGCAATTTTCATCAAAAAAATAGTAATCTGAATATACATTATCGAGTTCCCAAATATGGAAAAGCATAAGTCTTATTTCTTGCTGATTCAGGTTTAATGTATATTCCCATATATCTCTGCTTTCAAGGTCGCTGTATTCCTGGACCTTCATGTAATAGGGCATTATGGAAAAGTAGCCCTTATAAAATCCAAAGATTCCTTTAAACGCAAATAATGGACCAAACGTTTCATTGGTATTTGCTGCATAATTTATAGCTGATGATAGCAGCCCTGGATTGTATTGAGACTGTACTGTTAAAAGAGTATGTCCAAACATTGATGCCGGACTGTTTATATATCCTGTGGGGAATACCAGCTTAACTTTAATTAAATCTTTAAATGATACTATCTCCTGATATTTTTTGCAGAATACTTCATATGGGCTTGGTGTTTGTAATTCTTTTTTTAACCATTCATAGCGTGCCATGAAACGATCAATAGGATTTTCTTTTTTATGGTATGAGTATAAATACCGTATTGTGGCGCCAAGTTCACTTTTAGGATTGTATTTCCCATCTGATGCCAGAAAAAATTTGGGATCATCAACAAGACTTTTAATGCCAAAGATACTTTTTTTATAGTGAAGCAAAGCCCGCCATTGCTTGGTGTCATATAACTTTTTTGTGTTAGATAATGCTATTAATTGATCAATATTTATAGATTGAAAAAGATCCTTTGATATTGTTGTGCTGGGTGGTATATCGATGATTGTTTCATATGGATAATTTTGTTGAGCATGAACATATTGATAATGCGGTATTACCATAAAATGGATTGAAAGAATGAAAAAAGGCACAATAAAAATTTCTTTATTGTGCCTTATGTATGAAAACAGTGACAATATTCCCCTATTGAAAATTATGATATGATTAACTATTCTGCAATACTACTTCAATATTCTTTACAACTTCGGTTGAAGTTACATCGCTTGAAGTATAAATTTTATTAAAATTACACTGTAATTTGGTGAAGAACTGCTGTTTTTCACTTTCGGGAACGTTCATAAGAATAGCTAATGTTTCAAGATACTCGCCATTGCCTTTAGCAATGTCTTTTGCAAGGTTGTCCATATTATCGGCTACATAAAGGTTGATTTTTTCATTTGAAACAATCCCTTTCATAGGAGCACAACCCAGTGTGCCTGAAGTCATACCAAATGTCTGATTGCCGCAAATACCATTGGTAGTTGTTGCTAAAAGTTCAAAGAGTAAGCCATCTTTATCACCAAAAATCATGGAGCCGACACCGCAACCAGCATTGTTTCGTACAACACCTGCTTCAGCTATGCTTATTGCTGCTACTAACATAAAAATAATCATTAAGGATACACCTTTTTTCATAAAAAACCTCCATATATAATGTTTTGTATAGGGGAAATCTTTTTATTTTTAAACAAGTTAATTGAGTATTTTTTATATTGTCAAGTAAAAAAATATGACAAAAAACTAATTTCAAATGTTCATAAACCGCAACATTTATTTATAAACTATCGTACCTGAACTTTTTAAGTATAAAACAACTTTACATTTTTAAAGTAGATACAATAAATAATAAATTTCTATGCTTTCCCAAACAATTGTCGTATGAGCTGTATAATCGATTCGGGTAATTGTGATACAGGCTTTCCTGATGATATTCCATAGTAATAAATCATTGCTACCTTTTCCAGCATTTCAGCATGCAGACATGCCTGTTCCAGGTTTTTCCCAAATGACAGCGCACCGTGATTTTGTATGATATAGCATTTACATTTATTGGTAATGGTTGATGCCACGTTGTTTGCAAGCTCAGGTGTGCCCGATAGTGCATAGGGAACAAAAGCAACCTCGTCACCAATAGCAAAGGCAATTTCATCAAACATGGCTAAAATTGGTTCAGTAATATTCATAACCGAAAGTATGCTGGCATAACGCTGATGCGTATGAACTATCGCATGCACATCTTCCCGTGCCTTATATATTGAAAGATGCATTGACAATTCCATGGTGGGTTTTTTGCCTTCAAGTACCTGGCCATTGTAGTCAACAATACAAATATCATCAGCCTTCATGTCTTTATAGGGTAGGCTTGATGGGGTAACAGCTATCATGTCTTCATTCTCGATTTGACAAGAGATATTCCCACCGCTGCCCAATCTTGTGCCAAAATAATCATTTTCATTAAGCCACCTACACCAATATAGTATTGCTTCTTTATACGATGCATATGCTGACATAAAAACACTCCTTGTACTAAAAATATAATTTAACTTTTTTTACATTGAAAATGCAATCAGTTATGATTGCATTAAATTTGATTCTTTTAATTTTAATGTAAATAGTGTATTAAGAACCATCAGCACAATAAATGCAATCATAAATGGCGTCATTGCACCGGTACTGGTTCTGAATGCATCCATTGCAAAAATAAAAAGTATCCCTGAAATTTGCCCTGATAGCAACAGCAACCCCTGAGAGCTTGATTCAGGTGCAGGATATGAAATTTCAGCGGCATATTGAAAACCTATAGGGCCGGCACTCATAATAAAAAAACCAAGAATAAAACTTGAAATCAAAATTGTATTAAAACGTTGTGCAAATGCTAAACCTGCAAGACCCGGAATAAGAAAAGCCATACAGATTGTTAAAAAAACTTTACGCTTTTTATAATGGTCCGAAAGTAACGGAAGAATAATCGCACCAAGAATACCTCCGGCCATCATACTGGCACCAACAATACCGGCCTGCTCAGAGTTAAATCCACGTGGCTCAAGTATCTGCTCTATCCATGTAGTAACTGCGTTGAACATCCCAAGTCCAATAAAGAAAAGAAGTATCACCAGCCACATCTGTTTCATGCTGAATATATGAAGCAATCCCTCTTTTACTGCAAACCTTTTTTCCTGTCCTTTTTCGCATGGCGGTGTGGGAGGTTCTTCTTTCATGAAAACAATAAACAGCAGTGCGATAGCTCCGCTTATAAATCCATAGACCAGCATGGTTTGCGGGATGGAGGATGAATGCACCAGAAATGGCGTTGCAGCTAATCCCACGATAATGCCAATGTATTGGGCAAGCGATGCGATTCCTGTTGCTGTTGCACGCTCGTCAATTGGAAACCATTTTGCAGACAAACGCGTATATGCATTGAGGATGAATGGCTGAGCTATGGCTAAAGCTATTTGTGAAATTACTATGGCTTTAAATGATGAGGCATACATGCCTTTAATAATTCCAAAAATTGCAATAAGCACTGCACCTATGCCAATGCCTAACCGTATGCCATGGGTATCTATAATGTAGGATGCAGGAATTGATATAAATACATAGACAATCATAAAAAGCATTGACAAAAAACCAATGGAAAGCGGCGTTACAGAATAGAATCCCGCTGCTTCGGATGTTATACTGGCAAATGATATCCAGTGTAGCTGAATAACGATATTCAGCAGGGCAAAGATAAACAGAATAACCCACCGGTAACTGTATACTTTTATTTCATGAGTCATATTATTTCTCCTGTACAGGTTCAAAATATTTAAATACTCTGTCAAAGCGATCAAGTGCATCATCAATGACATCATCAGTGTCGGCCATACTTGTGTAAATACGGCTTCCTGCCAGTGTTATTATGCCTTCAACCATTAATGCTGCCCCAAGCTCTTCCATAACCTTGCGGCGTTTGCCAACCTGATCAAATATTTTTGGATTGGTGAGTTCCATAAGCATTGCTGCACCTGTTTCCATGTGGCATATTGAACCGTGGTTAAATGCAATAAAAGGAAGGTCGTATCGTTTAAATATTTCCTGTAATCCTTTTGTTAGTTTATCACCGGCTTTTCCTGCTTTTTTATGAGCCTGAGTTTCCTCAATTGCTTTGATAGCAAAGTAGCCTGCAGCACATGATAATGGATTGGCAGATAAGGTGCCACCAACCATGGCACGCTTTTTTAATCCCTGAATCCCTGCCGCAAAGGTTTCCATAATTTCTCTTCTGCCGCCAACACCTCCGGCTGCAGGATATCCACCGGAAACACATTTGCCAAATACCGTTAAATCGGGTTTAACACCAAAATAGCCCTGCGCACCGCCAAGGCCAATTCTAAAAGCGGTAACCACTTCGTCAAAGATGAGCAGTGTATTATATTTATTGCACAGTTCACGTACTTTTGCATTAAAATCATAATGTACCGGGCGTGTACCGCTTTCAGGACCCAGTGGTTCTACTATAACAGCAGCAGTGCCGCCCTTTGATTCGTTTTCTTTCAGTAATTTTTCCAATCCTTCAATATCATTTGGATAAAATTCCTGCATGTAAGTATAACAGCCTTCCGGTATGCCATGCGAGTCAAGAGTCCCAAGACCGGGTATTCGCATTGCAAATACCATCTGATCGCTCCAGCCGTGATAGGCGCCGCCAACCTTGATAATAAACTTTTTATCGGTAAAGCAGCGTGCAGCCCTTATTGCAGCCATACAGCCTTCGGTGCCGCTAGCAAGTGAACGAAATAATTCAACCGATGGAATATGTGAATGGATAAGATCTGCAAGGTGATATTCGTATTCATGGAATAAACCTGTTACGGGACCGGACTCATTAATGAGCTCCATAACCTTATCACGTACAGGCTTGTAATTACTGCCTAAAACAGTAGGCCCTCCGGCCTGAAGAAAGTCAATAAATCTATTGCCTGAAACATCGTATAAGTATGCTCCATCGGCTTTAGCAATAGCCAGCGGAAATGGGTAGTTAAATGCCAGGTTGTGTTGAACACCACCGGGTATTCTTTCTTTTGCTTTTTCAACCAGTTGTTTTGATGCAGCAAATTTAGTCTCAAATTTTTCAAGATATTCTGCCATTTTGCTGCGATTGATTTGATATAGCGGCAATTCATTTGCCAGTGTCTTAAGCTTTCCTAAAATTTCTTTTGAATCAGGCCAGTGTGAAATTGCATATTCCTGTTTCATTGTGTTCCTCCTCAAAATTAATAATTAAGTATTTTAAAAAGTTCCCTGTTCTTTTCATACAGTTTGGTGAAAACCTTGAAATTGCGTGTATACATATCAGCGTACTGGGGCTGTGGCTTAAAAATTTTTCGCACTTTCACAAGACGCTTTGCTGCATTGAATGATGATAAAATTCCTAAACCAACTGCACAAACAACCGTAGCGCCAACTGTACCGGCATTAATTTCATTTTCAATTGTCTCAACCTGCCTGCCGGTAACATCAGCCATAATCTGACACCACACATCGGATTTTGCGCCGCCACCAGCAAACCGGAGAACCTCCTGACGTGGTATCTTTTTTTCAACAGCTTCCAGCATCCAGCGTATATGGAATGCAACACCTTCAAGGACGCTTCGTATGAGCTGTCGCTTGCCGGTATCAAGACTTATATTAAAAAACATGCCACGTGCATACTGGTCTTCTCGTGGTGAACGATTGCCATGTAACCAGGGGGTGAAAAGTACATTGCCAGCACCAGGAGGTGTTTGGGTCACAACGGTATTCAAAAAATCATACAAAGATTCGTTTTCCTTACTCTTGTCTGCAATATGGCGAGCCTGCAAATACATCCCTATTTCATCTAAAGCTAAGTGATCACGCACCCATTTAAGGCAGGCACCTGCTGTTTCCTGTTCGGCAATATATACATAATGATTGGGAATAGCACCCAGAATTGATGCAATGAAGTTGCCAATATCAACCATGCGTTTATCAACGTTGGATGATACCCAGCCGGAAGTTCCCACATATATATTGGTATCGTATAAATTGGTGCAACCTGAACCAACTAATGTCAGCGGCACATCGCCACCCCCACCAAATACAGGAATTCCCTCAGTAAGTCCCATTTCTTTTGCAGCCTTTTTTGTAAGAGTGCCGATAACATCTGTGGATTGAAATACCGGTGGCAGGTGATCCATATTGACGTCAAACATCTTACACAAACCTTTGTGCCAGCCAAATTTGCCTTTGCGGGTATCGTATAGAAACGTTATATTTGCAGAATCCTGCGTCATGCCTAATTTTCCGGTGCAGCGGAAAATCAGATAGTCTTTAACATCAAGCCACTTGTATGCTTTTGAAAAAACAAGAGGCTCATTATCCTTGACCCAGTGATACTTCCATAATGGGTCTTTAGGGGTACCGGCAAGCCCCCCGGTAATAATGAGCGATTTGATTGTTTTATGTGCATTCCATTTATCTATCTTGATAAATCCTTTGTACAGATACTTTTCTATCTGCTTTGTTGCACGCTGGTCAAGATAACTCATTGGGTTTCTTAGCGCATTGCCGTTTTTATCAATGAACACGGAACCCTGCATCTGTGCACAAAACGCCATAGCTGAAATTTTTGCCGCGGGAACACCACTTTGGTTTATTACTACTTTTGTTGCATTACATATGGCATTCCACCAGTCATCTGCATTCTGTTCAACACCGCCATCGGGTAACATCAGCAATGGATATTCCGCAAGGTATGAATTTACCAGTTCAATCTTTTCGCGTACTTTATAAAGACACGTTTTATTACCAGTGGTTCCTACATCGTGCGTAAGGATATAGGTGGTTTTCATATAAAGCCCCCATGTGTACGGTTTACTGATGTGTCAGTAACTATCGCTACAAAAAATACGTGATTTTGTGACTGTTTGTATACTGTTTAAGAAGTTTTGTCTACGCACAATCTGATTAATCAGAATTTGCTATTTTGCTTACGGAAAGCAGTTGGAGTGGTATTAAGAATTTTGTGAAATGCACGGTTAAATGTTGAAAGGCTTTCAAAACCAGTTTTAAAGGCGATAGTTACTATGGAATCACTGGTTGATGTAAGTAAATCCTTTGCGTGATTTATTCTTAATTCATTTATGTAGTCAGGAAGGATTTTGCCGGTATAGAGCTTAAACATCCTGCTTAATGTATCAGGATGCAGATCCACCATTGCCGCAAGCCCTTCGCGTGAAATTGCATAGAGATAATTATTATGAATGTATTCAACAATATGCTGTATTTTTTCGGAATGAGAAGCTGATAGCTTTTTAATTTTATTGTTACTGGATGTTTGTATTCTATTGTTTTCTAATATTTTTTGATTCAGGCTGAAGGTGAGTTGTTCAATTTCTTTGTGAAGTTTTACAAAGCGTGCCTGTAAAATGTACGCCATAGAAAGGATAACAAAAAAGTAGGAATACTCAAGCGTGTAAATAAATTGATAGATACCTTTGCCAACCATTACATCGTTGAAGCTTGCAAGCAAAAAGATTATAAGACTAATAAACAATATTTTTATATGAATTTCACCATAGCGGCACCATATAAAAAGTTTGTATAATAAATATAAACCGGTTACTAACATGACAATATATTGCAATACATACACAAGACCCGGATCAGCTTCATTGTATGTTATTGTTGTTCCAAGAAAATGGAATTGCTTTATATATGGGTTATAGGGGTTCAACGTATATGTGCTATCTATAATAAATCCTGATATAATAAACAATCCCATAACCAGCGTGATGGTATAGATTAACGAAGCATTTATATGTACCAGTGAAGCAATAAACCATGTTAGCGCTATAATGAAACATGCCAATATGGCAAATTGCATACGTTGATAGAATATTGACTGAAGTGGTGATGGCGACATATACAGTAAAGCTGAAAATATATCATACAGTGCAATGGTAACACACATTAAGGCAAACCATATGTGTTCGGGTTCATTGTTCCTGCGTATGAACATAAGAGTGTATGATACTGCAACATACACTGCAATGGCAGCCATGAGTAGAGGTGGTATGGAAATAAGCGGTATCATGCTTTTAAGGTATTCCTTAATTGTAGCATAATTATACATCAAATAATAAATTATAAAGAAATAAGTAAACTAAAAAGGCAAGAAAATAATAGGTAAAGTTTATAGTGTATTTATTTTGATTAAAATATAATATGAGTAAAGGTGAGTAAATGAATACTCACCTTTATTTTAAAAATTTAAAACTAAAAAAATATCAATGCTCTTTAAAATACAGCTGTTATTCCTAAAACAAGTCCTATACTTAAATTATATAATTTCCACTTAAATTCGCCTGTTGTATTGCCATCCAGTTCAAATGCAGGATATACGCCATTAATCAACCTAAGACTAGCATCAAAATATAGTACATCCTGTATAATTGGGAAAAGTGCTCCTATTGCTGCAGTAATTCCAAAATCATTATTAATTTTTTTTCGATCGTCTTCTTTAACAGTTATGTCCCCTTTTTTAGCTTCTACATAATCATAAGGATCTTCATCTTTAACTGTTAAAGTCATGTCGCCTTTTTTTAATACCGTAATATACTCCTAAATCTACATAACCATTATATGTAATATTTAATCTGCATCCGCTTTCCAGGTGATAATATTGTTGATAATAAAGATTACATATCTCAAAGGATGGAAATGGAGCGTTACCGTCAAAATAATAACTGACTTTAAATGTTCTTTCTGTGATCCCTGCATTCATATATGCACCAATGGTATCAGTAAACATATAACCATATTTTAAAAAATGTTTTTGTAAGAATAAAATGCACATTGTGGTTCAGCGTCCAATGTTTCATCACTGGTAGCATTAACAATTGATGCTTTACTTCTAAAGCCATTACCTTTTAGGCTAAATCCCAGTTGAAAGTTAAAAACATTTTTCCTGATGTCATATAAAATGCTTGTTCTTCCTGCGCTAAAACGTATGAACTTGAAAATAAAATTATTGATACGAACAAAGTAGCATAAAAATTTTTTACCCATAAACAATCTCCTTACAATTATTTAAAATTTATATTTTTATTGGTAGAAGGCATGCTTTGAAAAAAAGCAGGATTCCACCTACCAATAATATGCACCATATAAATTTTATTGTTGTATTCCGCAGTGTTTTCTGCTTTGATCTTGTATGTTTTAAAATATATCTAATTTAGTAGATAGCATTACAATGACTGAATATTTTTTGCGTCAACAATTTTTATTATATATTGCAGAAAAAATTATTACATTCAAAGAAAATTAATTATTTTTTTATAAGATAACATCGCTATCTATAATCGATAAGTATTAAATATTGTAAAAATTTTTTAAATCTACATACTTACAATAAATCGTTATTCAATGGTGGTAAAATATCTCATTTTTATTAAGTATTGCACTGATTGTATGCTTTGCTATGATAATCAAAAAATATAATAGATAACTAACTGAATTATAGTTAACAAGGTTGCCCACAATCGCAAATCGCGCCAGCGTTTTCTATCAGGGGCACCTTTTATCACAAAATCATATGGAAGAAGCCATGCAACTGCTACCATTATAAGGAATATAAACATAGCTGCAATTTTTGCATACATAAGCGGAAGTGAATAAATTATTTCTGTCATACGTGTCTCCAACCATTAATCTAATTCAACAATATTGCTGTACACAACATTTTTGAGTTCAGCATCTGGTTTTCTTTTAGTAAACAGTGAAATAATGTACAGAGCTATCGCCGCATATACAAATGAAATGAATGCTATATAGAGCATATTGATATTGTAGAAACCGCAGACCGCTGCAACACATAGTCCTGATAGCAAACTAAACAATCCTGCCGCAGGTGTTATACGCTTATCCAATATTCCAAAAATCATAAGTGCAAAAATGGGACCTTGAAAAAGCGATAGTACATATTGTACATATACATATATTCCCTGGAAGTAAGCAGTAATTGGTGCAAATGCAATGCCAATTATAAGAATAAGGAATGTAAAAATTTTTCCTAACTTTAGTTGAGTAGAATCACTTAATGGATCTTTTTTTGCAACACCTATAATATCGCGCACAATCATAACCGAGGTGGAATTCATTGTTGAATCAATTGAAGATTGTAATGCGGCAATAAATGCAACAAACATCAGTCCTGAGATGCCTGCAGGCAGTATATGTTTAATAACCCAGGGCAATGCCTGATCCTGGTGAGTTATACTTTTGCCTGCAAGGGTTAGGGCAAGTAAACCAGGAAGTACGATTAAAAATGGCACAAATGTTTTAAGGCCAGCAGCAAACATCATGGAAGCTTTACCTTCCCATTCGGTCCGTGCCGCAAAGGTACGCTGCAAAATTGCCTGATTGGCACACCAGTAAGCCGGAGAAAGCACAATACCAAGTCCCACAATTACTCCTGGCCATGGGAATACTGGATGATTAGCAGGTAAAAAGGCATGGAGGTGATCAGGGTAATTGTTTTTTAATGTCTTTATGAACATATCAAAGCCGCCAATTTTTTCAATGCCAATAAAGGCAACAATAATGGCTGTAAAAAACATGATAAATGTCTGTATGGTATCGGTAATGGCTACAGCACCAAGACCACCGGAAATAGTATAAAAACCAACAACGGCAGCTGTTACCAATATTGCAAACCAGATTGGCCAGCCTAAATATGTTTGGAGCATAATGGCAGTTGCCCATAAGAATACTCCAACTATAACTACTGCAAACACACTCATGACACAGGCAGCAATAAAACGCACTGCATTATTATATCGCAGGCCTAAATATTCAGGGATTGAATACACGCCTGCTCGCCAGAAAAATGGAATGAATATAAGTGCCGATAATATCATGGCAGGGATAGCACCTATCCATTCAAAATTTGTCTGAGCTATACCAATGCTGTACGCATTACCTGCAGCACCAATGTAATCGTTGGAGCCAATATTGGTGCCAATAATTGAAAGGCCTATGACCCACCAGGGCAATGACCTGTTAGCCAAAAAATAATCTTTTGCAGTTTTAACGTGTGATTTGTAATAAAAACCAAATGTGGTCATCCCTGCTAAATAGCTGATTATCAAAACAATATCTATCCAATGAACACTTGTTGAAGTAAATCCCCACATGGCTAATCCTCACAATTTTTTTTCTTGCAATATGTCGTTATCGACTATACAATACATATCACAAACAATCAATTCTTTTTTTCAAGGTTATTACAATAGTTCAATAGGGTATTTTAAAAAATAAAAAATATTATTGATATTTCTTTTATATTAAAATTACTATAGCTTAGTATTGCAGTCATTGATTATGGAGATATATATGAGTAACATAATTACTACCGAAAAAGAGCTAAAACAAATTGTTAAGGAAAACTTAGCCGAATTATTAAAGAATCGAAAAGATTTGTTGGAGATAATTGAGGACGTTGCTTTTGGGAAAATCATTGAAGAAGGGGATAAAAGTCATTTTGTACCCGAAGAAGTTATATTAAAAACATTAAAAGAATAGATAATGAATATCAAATTTGAAAAATCATTTTTATATGATATTCAGAAAATAAAAGAGAGTAAAATTAAAAAAAGAATTGAGTTATTAATTACTGCAGTAAAGAAATGCGGTAGTTTGAGAGAAATTAAAAGTGTTAAGAAATTGGCAGGTTATAAGTGCTATTACAGAATAAGAATAGGCAGTTACAGGATAGGAATAAAATATATTGATGAAAGCGAGTCAATAATTTTTATTAGGTGTAAACATAGAAAAGATATCTATAAACATTTTCCATAATAATTTTTTATCTGCAAAATAACAAAAGATACTTCGATATTTTATACGAATTTTTCTTGCAATATGTCGTTATCGACTATACAATACATATCACAAACAATCAATTCTTTTTTCTGGAGGGGTTATGAATATAAAGAAAATTGCTGTTATTTTGTTCGTATTATTAATCATTATTGGGATAATTGTTTTTGGTGCGGCATGGCATTTTTCAAATCAGCTTATTAAGCCCAAACCATATATATGTGAAACTGATCACTTTGTATATTGTGAAGGTGCCAAAGAATTAGGCTTGCCTTATCAGGATATTGAATTTACAAATAATGAACATGGATCATTGCAAGGGTGGTTTTTCCCTGCACAGTCAAAGAAAGCTATTGTCATGGTTCATGGCATAACTGCTGACAGGCGTGAGGGGCTGCGGTGGGTAAAAGCACTGCATAATGCAGGATATAATCTATTGTTATTTGATCTTAGAAATCACGGAAAAAGTTATAAGGCAAAAACAGGTATGGGTTATTATGAAAAGAATGATGTTATTGCAGCGGTTGATTTTTTACAATCACAGGGATATAACGACATTGGTGTTTTTGGTGTATCGATGGGAGCTTCCACTGCAATTCAGGCAATGGCTAGTGACAAACGCATACAAGCGGGCGTATTTGAAGCTGCATTTGCCAATTTGGGAGATTTGCTTGCTGAAATAGCAAAGCGTGATTTTGGTTTACCACGATTTCCTATCATCAATGCTGTTATGTGGGTGTATAGCATGCGCCTGGGAGCAAATGCAAATGCTATAAATCCTGAAGATTTTATTGGGAGCATTTCACCACGTCCCGTATTTATAATACATTGTGACAGTGATGATTATATAGCCTATCATCATGGCCAGCGCATTTTTGCAAAAGCCGGAGAACCTAAGTATAGGTGGACAGCACATTGTAATAAGCATGCACGGGCATGGCAATCCAATCCTGAGGAAGCAGAAAAAAAAGTGGTTGATTTTTATAATAAATGTATTAGTTCCAGATAAACTTCCGGATAAAAAATATCAATATTCATTCATTAATGTTTAAAGCAGGGAAGAGTCTATCACTACTGCTGCCTTCGGGGGCAGGAGACTTGTATATAGAATATTAAAGAATACTCTGGGAGGAGGATATGAATATTGAAACTACCACCTGTATATCGTTAGAACACATTGCGTTGCTTCAATTACATGCTACACAGAATAATATGTCCGTCAGGACTTTTATTTCTGCGCTTATAAGTTTTTTTAGCGCAATGGGAAAAAGCCGATATTGCTTCGTTCAGGCAACTTTCGTATAGAAAAAAAGGTAGTGTGTGGAAACGGTTCCATCTGGTTCTTTATGAAGATGAATATGAGTTTTTTCTTGATGTTAAGAAGGTATGGAAGATGTCTCTGGCAAAGATTATTGCGTTTTGTCTGGAATGTTTTAGATGAATTTTTATCAATTCTTAATAATATGAGCGATGATGATTATGCCTATAACTATCGGCATAGCGGTTATACTTTCTGTTTTTACAGGGAAGAAGATTGTTTGCTGTCAATTTTACTGGGGGCCGCACCCAGATATAATCAGAAAATCCTGGGAAGATAACGAAAAGTTGCCTGTGGAAAAGTAATTTTTTTTCCAGAGTTAATATATAAATAAAACATTTGAATTCATAAGAATATAAACATGGTTTACTGTCGGCCAATTCATCTGAAATATCTCTAAAAATTGGACAATCATCCAAAAAATAGTTGATTTTTTAATTAAGGAAATTAATATTTACCTAATAATAAACAGGAGGCATTATATGAAATCATTGAAAGGTCAATTAGCATTGGTTACCGGTGCTGCAATGGGTATGGGCAGGAGTTTGTCGGAATTGCTGCTGGATGAAGGTTGTGAAGTTGCTATGGTGGATATCAATGAAAAGGAATTAACAAAAGTTGTCAGGCAGTTACAAACAAAAGGGAATTGTCGGGCATATATATGTGATGTTTCAAAACGTGATGCGGTATATAAACTACAAAAAAAAGTTAAGAAGGAAATGGGGGATGTAACAGTACTGGTAAACAATGCCGGGGTAGTAAGAGTTGGTGATTTTCTACATTTAGATGATAAATCAATTGAATGGATTGTCAATGTAAATCTGATGTCAATCTTCTGGATGTGCAAGGCATTCATGCCTGATATGATACATAAGCCATGGGCACATGTTGTTAATTTTGCTTCGGCTGCTGGAATGTTAGCATTGCCTGATATATCAATTTACTGTGCCACAAAGTTTGCAGTTGTGGGATTTTCAGATGCACTAAGGCAGGAGATGAAGAAATACAAATACAATGTAGGTGTAACCATGGTATGCCCCTACACTGTGGCAACCGGCATGTTTGCAGGCTTCAAGGAAGTAGCTGGCACAAAAATACTTAAAACTGAAGAGGTGACAACACGGGTAGTAAAAGCAATTAAGAAAAACAAACCATTAGTAGCAGTCCCCAATTTTCAGGTTAATTTCTTAACACCGCTTACCAGGCTTATACTTCCTGTCCATGCGATGGATTTTGTTAATAAAATGGTTGGTATGTGGACAGCTAATGAGCAAACCCATGAACGGAAATATAAAATATAACCGCTTTGTAAGCCCACCTGGCAGTAAGGTTGATATCAGGTGGGGAATACAGGATGAGTAAATAATTCATAGTTAATTACGTTTGGCACCGGTTTCATGGTGTACGCATATATATTTTCGTGTTGTGTTTATGCATGTACTGTATACATAAATAGTTTCACATCATATTCAATAAAAAATTCTTTCAATAATTCATGAGTTGGTCTATACCATGGTAAGGCGACAATCAATATCTGTATGGTACATAAAGATTTTTGTAAGGAGGTGCCAGCAACATGAAAACTACATTGTTATCCATTGGTGCATTATTCATTGTATGTGCAGCATGCAGTAAGACAAAACCATCATATGAAGTTTCTGAATATACAAAAATTTTGAACCAGAATGTTTTGCTGCAGTTTGATACTCTTGATAAACAGGAGGCAGCTCGTGGATTAATTGCCGAAGCAAAAAACCTGACCATAAAAGATAAAGAAGGCAATGTTGTGTGGGATATGTCAGCATATTCGTTTTTAAAAAAAGAAAAACCGCAGACAGCACATCCATTACTATGGGAAATGGCACAATTGAATGCAACACCAGGATTGTATCTGGTTACAAGAGGTATATATCAAGTCAGGGGATTTGATATTGCAAATATGACCATAATTGAGGGAAAAAAAGGCTGGATTGTTGTGGATACTCTTACCACAAAAGAAACAGCAAAAGCTGCATTTGATTTTTTCAAAAAACATGTTAAAACAAAGAAGACAGTTGCCGCAATAATTTTTACGCATAGTCATATTGATCATTTTGGAGGGGTTTTGGCGATAGTTACTGAAAAAGAGATAAAGGCTAAAAAAATTCCTGTTATAGCACCAAAAGGATTCTTGGAAGAAGCATTTAGCGAAAACATTCTCCTTGCCAATGCCATGGCACGCAGAGCCGAGTACCAATTTGGGAAGGATTTATCAGCATCTGCCAATGGGCATATTGACAGTGGAATTGGTAAAACTGTTGCAGATGGATCGTATAGCATTGTAGTACCGACAGTTACTGTGGAAAAAACTCCCGCCAAGATGATAATTGATGGCGTTGAATTTATCTTTCAATATACACCCGAAACCGAAGCACCAGCTGAGATGACATTTTATTTACCTGAACATAAAGCATTCTGCCCCGCAGAGATAGTTAGCCGAACAATGCACAATCTGTATCCGTTGCGCGGGAGTAAGGTTAGGAATGCATATAAGTGGAGTATGTATATTAATGAGGCTCTGGAATTATTTGGCGATGCCAGGGTGTGCTTTTTCACTCACAACTGGCCCATGTATGGCAACAATCGCATCAGGGAATTTCTGATAAAGCAGGCTGATATGTATAAATTCATTCATGATCAAACTATCCGCCTTGCAAACAAAGGATTTACGCCGGAAGAGATAGCTCATGGAATAACACTTCCGCAGTCACTATCGCTTTTTATACCAAACCGGCAGTTTTACGGTGTACTGCAGCAAAACGTTAAGGCTGTATACCAGATGTATATGGGATGGTATAATGGTAATCCTGCATATCTCAATCAACTGCCTGATGTGGAAAGGGCTAAACGGTATGTAGAATATATGGGTGGGGTCAGAGCAGTTATTCAAAAAGCACTAAATTCCTTTAATAATGGAGAATACCAGTGGGTTGCTGAGGTATTGAATCATGTGGTAATGGCACAGCCGGACAATAAGGATGCGCGCATGCTGCTTGCAAGAACATACACACAGCTTGCATATCAGGCTGAATCGGGAATATGGCGCAATGTATATTTGAAAGCAGCACAGGAATTAACTGCTGGGATGCAAAAGAAAAAATCAGTGATGTTTAAGGGATATGATATGCTGAAACATATGCCGCCGGAAAAATTATTTGATAGTATGGCGGTTAACGTAAATCCCGGGAAAGCAGAAAATAAAAGTTTATGTATAAAGATTCATTTCAATGATAAACAGCAAACATACTTTTTATACCTTCGCAATAGCGTAATGTATTATTCCAAAAAACCACGACAAAAGTATGATGCGTCACTAATGATTCCGCATGCTACTTTCATTAAGCTAATAACCGGAACTATTTCCAAATCGAAAATACTGTTTGATAAAAATATTACTTTTAGTGGTAACAGGTTAAAATTAGTTGACTTTTTTATGCTATTTGAAAAACCTGAGCGCTTTGCTATAGTAACACCATAAAATACGGATATCGATTAATTAGTTCTTGACTTAATTTGTATTTAAGATAGAACATAGAAATATATAAAACGTTTGAATGCGAGGTATTCCATGTCCAGGTTTTCCAGTTTCATGTTTGCTAAATATGAACAAAGTGATTTTTTAACTCGCCGAAAAGCCATACTGGTAGTCATTTTTGCTATTGCAGTAATACTGTTGGTTTATTCAGGCTCACTATTGTCATTTATTTTCATAAGTATTGAGCGTGGCGTTAGCTTTTTGCAATCTGCAATACCTGTATCATTATTTTCATTATTGGCTATTATGTATATTAAAAAGGGGAAGCTACAGCTTGCTTCAAATATTTTTGTCATATTTTGCTCATTGGTTGTATTGTTTGGCCTTTTTACAAAAGCTGCACATGTTGGTTTTGTCACAATGGTATATTTTATGTTTGCAACCATGCTTTTTGCATCAGCATTTTCCACACGATTAATTACATCCGGGATTTACGGTTCATATATTATTGGAATTGCTGCATTTTATTTTATTCACAAAAATTCAATAAGCGATCCAAAACTTCAAGAAGCAATGAGAATTGGATTTATTGACAGTTCTGTAGCGCTTACCTTATGCTTAATAATCATGTTGATGACAATATCAACTTTTCAGAAGGTTATAGCATCGCTTAATTATGAAAAGGCTAAGGGAATGCATCAAATTGATGAAATGAAGCATCTGAATTCCATGATACAGAACACTGCAGATAAGATGATTGGCATATCCCGGCTTATTTCAGATAAATTGCATGATTTCTTAGATAATATGCAGGATCAAGCTTCAGCCGTTGAAGAAATCACTGCATCAACGCACGAAGTTTCCAACGGTTTTAATACTGTAAATCAAAATGTCAATAAACAGCATACCGGATTGAAAACACTATTTGATACTATTGATTTACTGGCAAAGGAAATAGATATATTAAAAAACCGTTCGGCTGAAATATCAAATGCATTTAATTCAATATTAGCAATAACCAAAAAAGGTGAAGATGCCATACGTTCAGTGAATGAAAATGCACAAACACTCATTGAAAGCACCGGTAAACTGACATCGGTTATGAATATTTTACAGGATATATTTGATAAGATACAGCTGCTTGCCTTAAATGCTTCAATTGAGGCTGCCCGTGCAGGGGAAGCCGGAAGAGGCTTTGCAGTGGTTGCCGATGAGGTGAACAAGCTTTCTGAGCAATCGGTTATGAGCTTGAAAGAAATAAATATTAATATACAATCCAACATTCACAGTGCTCAAACAAGCAATACTGGTGTTGCTACCATTGTTGAGCTTTTTAATGAAATAGTCAACACGTTAAATGTAGTAAGTAATGGTATGCAGGATATTTTTGCCCATATAGATAATCAGGAAAAAATAAAAGAACAGATTCAAGATCAGGTGAGCTCATCCCAAAAACTGTCGGAACAGATAGCAGATGATACGAACCGACATAATGAAATTATTACAGAAGTTTCAAATTCAATTGGAAGTATAAATACGCTTATACAAAATAACATGGCAGTTGTTGAAGATATCAGCGATACTGCCCAAGAGCTGTCGGATATGGGCCAAAATTTACTTATGAAAGATAAAAAAGAAGCATAGCTGCTACAAAGGGCACTGTGTGTTCAGTTTTTTATGCGTAAACGAACGCCTGCCTTTTGCAAAGTCATCAACAATGTCACCGTTACCAATGAGCTTATATTTATAAATAACAAGACCTTCCAATCCAACAGGACCACGGGCGTGTATTTTTGATGTGCTGATGCCAACTTCAGCACCAAATCCATATCTGAATCCATCGCTGAAGCGTGTGGAACAGTTCCAGAAAACATTGCCTGAATCCACTAAATCCATAAATTTCTTTGCTGTATCTTTATTTGAGGTTATGATACTATCGGTATGTTTTGAGCCATATTTATTAATATGTGCAATAGCTTCATTGGCATCTTCTACAATTTTTATTGACAGCTTATAGTCTAAATACTCAGTTTTCCAGTCTTCTTCGGTTGCGGGATTTACAGCAATAATCTTTTGAGTTTCCTCACATCCAACTATCTCCACATTATATTTTTTAAGTTCCTGTTCAATTAAAGGCAAAAAAGTATGTGCGATAGCTCTGTGTACAAGCAATGTTTCGGTAGCATTACACACTGCAACATACTGGACTTTAGAATCAGTTGCTACTTTTATAGCCATAGCAATGTCAGCATCTTTATCAACGTAACAGTGACAGATGCCATCAGCATGACCTAAAACAGGAATGCGCGAATTATCCATTATGTATTTTACAAATGCGTTAGAGCCACGCGGGATGATAAGGTCAATGTAATCATCCATCTTTAAAAGAGCTGTCACATCTTCACGCGTTTCAAGCAGTGTCAGCCAATTTCCCGGTATCCCGGCTTTGACACCTGCGTTGTAAATTATTTCAGCAAGAATTTTATTTGTTTCTTTTGCCTCGCTGCCACCTTTGAGTAATACTGCATTACCACTTTTCAGGCAAAGAGTTGATATCTGAACAAGTGCATCAGGACGTGATTCAAAGATGACACCAATTACCCCAATAGGACAGCTTACTTTATAGAGGGTCAGAGCATTATCTAACTCCGTTGCAAGCAGGGTATTCCCCACTGGATCAGGTAAAGTGATAAGGCTTTCAATGCCTGCAATCGTTTCTTTAATTTTTGCTTCATCAAATTTAAGACGTTTAAGCAGCGGCGCGGGTAGATTTTCGTTTTTGCTCCGTTCAATGTCTAAAGTATTGGCTTCAATAATTGCTCTGGTATTTTTGTGTAATTCATTGGCAATAGTGTGTAGTGCGTTATTCTTAACAGCTGTTGATACTGCGGCTAAATATATAGATGCTTCTTTTGCGTTCATTGCTGATTGTAATACGCTCATGAGATGACCTCTTTTAGTATAAATATAGTGTTATTGGTTAAAAGTTTTGGTATTTGTGTCAATATCTTTTTGTTTGTGTCAAAGTACAAGCTCACCGCGACAATATGCACACAGGCGTTCAATACACTCTTCCAATGTGCTGCCC
>DYLU01000030.1 GCA_020721905.1 Leptospira biflexa
AATACAGAGAATACAGATAAAATGCGGAAATCAACAACAAAAAAGGGGTCAGAGCATATAATTACGTAAGTTAGCGCAGACAGGATGTCGGAGCGGGAAAAGGGGTCAGAGCTTTTTTAATTCAACAAAAAAGCCCATTTTTTCAAATGGGCTTTTAAAAATGTATTTGGATTATAGATCTATTCAATGTAATCAGCCAGATATGCAAATCGCTGCTTTATCTTCTGCATTGCACGGGCTTCTATCTGGCGAACGGTTTCAGCAGAGATACCAAACTCGTTACCAACATCTTTCAATGTCACGGGTTCATTCCCATCAAGGCCAAACCGCTTTGTTAATATGAGCCGTTCATTTTCCATCAGAGATTCCATTGCTATCTCTAACTCTTTCTTGAGATCGCGGCGTGAAATGCTGGTATCGGGAGACAGAAACTTTTCATCGCTTACCACTTCGTAAAGGTTAAACTCTTCGTCATTCAGCGGATATTCCAATGATACTGTTGGCTGGAAGACCTCTAAAATATCGCTTACACTGCGTTCATCAATACCTAACATATCGGCAATGTCTTTATACGAAGGCTCTTTACCTAATTCATTGGTAAGCTCATCCTGAGCCCTTTTAATCTTCTTGAAAAGATCACCTTTTCGTATTGGGACACGAATGGTACGGCTTCGCTTTGCAATAAATCGTGTTATATAGTGTTTAATCCAGTATGATGCATATGTCGAGAATCGGCAGCCCATCTTGTAATCAAACTTCTCTGCTGCTCTGATTAATCCCAGATTACCTTCCTGGATAAGGTCAATCAATGAGGATTCCAGGTTAGTATAATTTTTTGCAATCTTTACCACCAGCCGCAAATTTGCATTAATAAGGGCTTCTTTTGCTTTCTCATCACCTTTGCATTTTTTCTTTGCAAGTTCAATCTCTTCTTCAGGTGTAAGAAGATCTACCTGATTGATTGCGTTAAAGTACTGATTGATTGACAAATCTTCAAAGTCATTGTATTTTTTCATGGCTGCCTCCTCTCCATGAATTTTGCTTTCCCTTTATTATTTAGCAATATATGTGCCAAAAATTTAATAAAGATAAAATTATTTGTGATAAATCGTTATAAATGCTATAATAACTGCTATTCATGAGTAATTTTTTAAAAATATTTATTAGAAAAATTTGAAAAGTCAGAATTTTAAGCTTAAATAGTAAAAAATAAAATAATTACTTACTAAAATACTTAGCCAAATATACAAATAGTATATACAATCGTCAATAATATAGACATAAGATTTTCAAAAAAAGTAACAGTTGTGTAAATACTATACAGAACAAAAAGTAAGCGTGCAATTTTTACACAGTTAAACTTGCTTTTTATGGGTTATATAAAAAGAGAATAATGCATTAAAAGCACATTCGTATATCGTATTTAAGGAAAAATATGGTAAACTTTATAAAAAACTTCGCCACCTTTTTCAAGGTGACGCATGTTTATGCACTTAGACTATATCGTGCATTATCAGTAGTAAATGTTACTAAAAATTATTTGATATTGTATTTCTTCTTAAATTTTTCTACACGTCCGGTTGTGTCTACAATCTTCTGCTTCTTGGTATAAAACGGATGACAGTTTGAGCATATTTCTACATGAAGATCTTTAACCGTTGAACGTGTTGGTATCTCATTACCGCATGCACATTTTATCACGGTATCGTAATATTCAGGATGTATTCCTTTTTTCATAACTATCTCCTTATCATTATAGAAATAAATATATCACAATTATCCCTGCATTGCTTTGAAAAATGCTTTATTATTTTTTGTGCCGCGCATTTTTTCAATCAAAAATTCCATGGCTTCTGTTGAACTCATGGAAGAAAGAACTTTTCGTAAAATCCATATCTTGTTAAGCTCTTCAGAATCAACTAAAAGTTCTTCTTTACGAGTTCCGGATTTATTGATTTCAATTGCGGGGAATATTCTTCTATCGGCTAATTTTCTGTCAAGTACGATTTCACAATTTCCTGTACCCTTGAACTCTTCAAAGATAACTTCATCCATACGGCTTCCTGTTTCAATGAGGGCAGTTGCTATAATGGTTAAACTGCCGCCACCTTCAATGTTGCGAGCTGCGCCAAAGAAACGTTTGGGTTTATGCAGTGCGTTTGAGTCAACACCTCCGGATAAAATCTTACCGCTTGTTGGCACAACCTGGTTATATGCGCGTGCCAGACGTGTGATTGAATCAAGAAGTATAACCACATCTTTTTTATGCTCAACAAGTCTTTTTGCTTTTTCAAGTACCATCTCGCTTACCTGAACATGGCGAGAGGCAGGTTCATCAAATGTTGAGGAAATAACCTCACCCTTAACGGAACGCTCCATGTCGGTAACTTCTTCAGGCCGCTCATCAATGAGCAATACTATCAGTATAATGTCAGGATGATTTGTGGTGATAGCATTAGCTATCTTCTGTAAGATTATGGTTTTACCGGTACGGGGAGGAGCAACAATCAATGCACGCTGTCCCATGCCAATGGGAGCAATTATATTAAGAATGCGCATATCTATTTCATCAGGTGACATTTCTAAGTTTATGCGTGTTTCAGGATACAGTGGTGTAAGGTTATCAAATAATACACGGTTTTGCAATTTTTCAGGATTTTCGTAATTGACCGCTTCAACGCGAAGGAGAGCAAAAAAGCGTTCATTATCCTTGGGTGGCCTGATCTGACCTGCAACAGTATCTCCTGTCCGTAAGCCAAAAAGCCGTATCTGTGAAGGTGATACATAGATATCGTCAGGACCGGGCAGGTAGCTGTAGTTGGGTGAACGCAGGAAGCCATATCCATCGTTCAGTACTTCCAGTACACCGCTTGAGAAGATCAAGCCGCTGCGCTCAGTTTGTGCTTTTAATATTTCAAATATAAGGTCCTGTTTTTTAAGTCCTGAAACTCCCTCAATTCCCATGGAACGAGCAATTTCCATAAGGGAACTGATAGTTTTTGATTTAAGTTCAGCTAAGTCTAAACGACCTTCCTGAATGGTCCCGTTGCTTTTTTTTGCATAATCTCCATTTCCGTTCCCGTTTTTTCTGTTATTATTGTTGTTCTTTGCAACGGTTTTGTTTGATACTTTTGTCATAGCACACCTTTAGAATATTTAAGTTTGGAATTTATATGAAAAGCTTTTTTAAAAACAAGAATTACCTTTGCTATACAATAATTTGTTAGATTGTATGGATTGTGTAAAATTTACACGAAAATGTATGGTAAAGGTTTAAAATAACAAATAACAGTATGTTAACGATATTGTACAGTTCCTTATTGCTTTATTATTAAGAGGATTTTTCCATGATGATTTATTTTTGCTGTAATCATTTAATACATATATCATAATCTCTAAAAGGTTAAATAACAAACTCTTTCAGCAGGAAGGTAACTAAATTAACAAATGTTCTTTTCATAAAATATACTATAAAAAATCATTTATGTCACAAAAAAAATACTTTTTTTTTATTTTTTACAAGAGTACATCATACTCATTTTTCGTCAAGAAAAAATGTAAAATTAATTAAGGGTGGGGATTTTTTTTAAAAAATTCAAGAGATTCATTGACTAAATTATATCACGTTGTGAGGTTCTTGCAACATAAACAATCAACAGGGATAACACTTATTCCCCACCCTCAACTAGTATTTTTATATGTTCCATTTATAATGTTTTCACTACGCTACGAATACTATGAGCAATTGTCTTTGCTGTTTCTCTGGTGATTGTTAGTGCCGGTCGTATAATGATTGCATTGCGTGCTACTTTACCTGTAGCTGTAAAGATACCTGCTTTCACAAGTTTTGTAACAGCTTTCTGTGCTACCTCACTGTTGCGCAATGTAACTGCAATAGCAAGTCCCCTCCCATGTACTGATAGTATTTTCCCGGGATATTGTTTTTGCAAGGAAGTAAGTTCTTCAAGAAGCTTTTGCCCAATATCCCCTGCATTTTCCCATGGTTTTGTTTTTTCATATAACTCAAGTGCTTCATAGGCAACCCTGCATCCTAAATCATGTCCGCCAAACGTTGAAAGATGGATAAGCGGATGCTGATGCATGAATTTCTGAACCTTCTTTGTAAATGCTGTGGCTGCTATGGGGAATATCCCGGCACTCAGTGCTTCACCAATAACAAGAATGTCAGGTTCTACACCATAATGTTCAAAGGCAAATTTTTTGCCAGTGCGGCCCATCCCGGTTTGCGTTTCATCAAGTATCATAAGCGTGCCTGTTTTATTGCACACTGTGCGCATAATGTTAAAAAAGCCTTCAGTGGCACTGCGGCATGCATTTTCTACCTGTATTATCTCGGTAATAACTGCGGCAGTTTTTGTTGTGATTCTTTCTTCCAGTGCCTGTATGTTCCCAAACGGGATGGTAGCAATATCAGGTATCTGCCCAAATGTTTTCTTTTTATCGCCATCCGATAGTGACACGGAAAAACCGGTTTCGCCGTAATAGGCACCGTCAACAGTTACAAGCTGTGTACGGCCGGTAAATCCACGAGCCAGTTTACAGGCAAAGTCCATTGCCTCGCCACGGCCTGCTGAAAAGAATACCCCATTGAGTCTGGCTGGAATAAATGAAATAAGCTTTGAAGCTAAAAGCGCCTTTTCCTGTGATATTAAAACAAAATTGCCCTGATCACTGTTATTTGCCTGTTCCTGTAATGTGTCCGATAGTTCCTGAACATGCCGGCCTAAGTTGAACATGCCGGCACCACAGTAGCAGTCAATATAGCGCTTGCCTTTTATATCATAGAAAAATTCACCAGTGCGTTTTCCTTCAACAATTGTATATGGTGATTGCAAATCCATGCTATGCCTCCTTACTGTAATTTCTTTTTGTTATGCCAAGGATATCCTCAAAGTAGCGAATAATATCAAACACAGCTATCTGCACATGGATATCGTCTAACAGTTTTTTAAGCCAAGGAATCTTAGATAATGGTTTGGTAAGCGGCATGTACATTCTCATGGTAACTATCGCTTTGCGTATAATAGTTAACATCTTTTTTGCTTCCTGTTCACTTATGGTGATGGGAACCATGAAGCGCATGACCTGTGGCTGATTGCCTGAGTATACGGCAAAAATCCCGTGACGGGCCAGTGAATCGGCCATAAGTGCTCCCATGTATTCATGTGTATATTCCACACCAATCATAAGACCCCTGCCGCGGATTTCTTTTATGATGTCAGGATTTTCATGCTGAATGGAAAGAAGCTCATCCATAATGATTTTGCCCATTGATTCTGCATTTTCCCATATTCTGTTTTTTACTATATAGTCAATCACTGCAATGCCAACAGCGCATCCTATGTCGCTTCCGCCGGTTATTGACTGATGAAATTCCGGATTGCTTTTGACATACTGTGTTAAAGGCGGAATGTTGCGATACATCACTACAGCATTTGGGAAAAGGCCGCCACTTATTGACTTTGCCAGCGTCATGATATCGGGTACCACTCCTGAATGCTGGCTGGCAAAAAACCTGCCGGTACGGCCAAAACCGGTCTGTATTTCATCAAAGATGAGCATGATGCCAAGCTGGTTGCATATAGTGCGCAAGCCTTTAAGGTAATAATCATCGCCCACGAAGATACCTCCTTCACCCTGAACAGGTTCAAGGATGATGGCTGCGGTATCGTTATCGGCACACTGTCGCACTGCTTCAAGATCGCCAAACTGCACAAACGTAAAGTTTGGTTCCAGCGGTTCAAAAAGGTGTCGATAGTAATCCTTTCCATTGGCAGAAAGTGAATAGCCCGTGTGCCCATGGTATGCTTTTTTCATGGCAATTATTTTTTTTCGTCCTGTTGCCCCGCGGGCAAGTTTAATGGCGCAGTCTATGGCATCGCCTCCACCTGAAGCAAACAGTACCTGATTGCAATCTCCCGGAGCTATGGCCCGCAATTTCTTTATAAATTCCTGTTTTACTTTTGATGGTAACAGGTGAGTACCGATATCATACTGTTGCACTGCTTTAATGAGTGCATCAATAATTACGGGATTGCCTCTGCCAACGTTAAAACAACCGGCTGATGTAAAACAGTCAATGACCCTGCGTCCAAAAAGTCCATCGGTAAAGCCCACCGTTTTGCGCCGTGTCTCAATAAAATCCAGATGAGCAGCACGCATTGTTTTGGTTTGACCTTTGGAAATGTGCCGTGAAAACAGTGAAAAGATGAGTTTTTTATCATTATGGGTTAGTATATCTTTCCATAAAGCCATACGAACCTCCATTAATATATATTAGTTGGATGACTAACATAAAATATTTATTTTGTCAATAAATTAATATTGACGTGCCAGAAATTATTTATAACCAATAGCGTATTGTTAAAAAAAATGTACACTCCTGCCACCGGTGCCTTTGGGTATACCCTATGATGGTGGCAAAAAAATGTGAAATGGAAATCCTGATATTATGGGCAGACGCATTTTAAAAAACACACGCCGAGAAGAGATAGCGCAGGCATTATATCGATGCCTGTTACGAAAGCCGTTTGTACGGACAACAATAAAGGATATAGCAAAAGAAGCCAATCTTAACCACGGGATGCTGCACTACTATTTTAAAGATAAGGAAGAAATATTGCTGTATTTTTTAGATTGGATTGTTGCATTGCATTTAGATGATTTCAATACGTGGGCACAAAAGCAAAAGCTTAAAGGCAGGAGTTTCAATGAAGCGCTGTCTTTAGCGATGGATTATGCAAAAAATAAGATTACATTGAATGAAGAATTGGCAAAAATATTTATTGAAGTGTGGGAGATAGCTCTGTATCATAAAAAAGTACGCGTCAAACTACAGTATGTCTATAAAGAATGGATTGAGCAACTTGTTGCCATCATAGGGAAGGAAACAACTAAAAAAAATGCAACAACGCTGTCAGTTGCAACCGTTGCTTTTCTTGAAGGCATTTCACTGTTTCATATAATGCTGTCCGACATATATCCCGTTAAGGATATACTGAACTCATTTGAAAAGAAGATTGAATTGGTGATAAAGAATAGAAACATATAGTGGCAGAAGTTTCTGTTAGCAGTGTTAACATTATTACAGCTTAACCTGTTTTTTGTGTACTGAAGCTGTTTGTGAGTTGTTTGTATATGCTGCTGTCAATGATGCAATATTCGTTATATTAATTGCCCCTGAACGGGCAAGTTGCAGTAAAATCACTGTACCTTTCTTTTCATTGCCGTTTGGATGTACCAGAATAATACTGCCAGTCACAGGCTTTTTGCCTTTTGCAAGCCATGCATCTGAACCTAAGGGAATAAGCCCATATCCCATTATCTTCTCATATATTTTTTGATTGGAGATAAGTCCGGGGAATCTGAAAAAAATTGAAGGAATAATATCGTGTTCCAGCATGCAGATCTCATTCTTGAGCACTTCGCGTGCCACACTGGTATCTTCTTTCAGCATAAAGTTTTTCCGCACCGGCAGTTTCCGCGAATAAAAATGAGTAAAGCTGTGATTTGCCCAGGTGATGTCAAGCTTGTGAGCAGAAGCTAAGCTCTGCAACCATTGAAGATCGTCCGGATGTGTGATCATCCATTTTCTGCTGATACATATTGTAACGGGTAATGGAGGAATCTTGTTCAGAGCAATCAGCTGTTTAATGAAATCCGTGTCAATGGAGTGTTTTGATGGACACAGGTCAAAGCTTAAAATCATCCCATGTATATCAACATGAGTTATGCCTGCGTTAAACATGCGTTTTGATTTTTGCAATGCTTTTTGATACAATTGTGCATATGGTGTATCAGCACATTTTTGAATAATATTCTGAAAAGAATCTTGCTGTACAATGCCTTCAGGGTTTATAAGTATGCCAGTGCGCAATGTATATGGATTTATGTAGAGGTAAGCTTGCATGGAATTATATTTAAATCGCCGTATTATTATGTAACGGGTAGTTTTGTTTTGTCCTGATTCACTATAGAGGGCGTAATACGGCATATATGCACTGATTTTGGGATATGATTGTGCGATAGTTACCGGAAATATCATTATTGCCAGCATGCAATAAACACTAAGTTTATAAAGCCATTGTTTCATTTTAAAAACCTTACAGTATGTGCGATAGTTACCTGAATCAGGCTTCTTGCTATAAGATGAAGTGAAGGACCAAAACCTGTGTGAAAGTCAATTAAATAATTTTTTTTACAATAGCAATCATACGATGGTCATATCTTATCATCTATTTTAACTGGTTGTGCTGGGGCGGGCTGAGTGTTTTCCACAGGATATCAAAAAAAGCAGGAATTTGGTCAATCAGCCTGGTTGTCATGCCATTGTAATACCACAAATGTATCTGCCTGTAGCAATACATGTAATACAGATCAAGGATCTGTGATGTCCGTATGGATGGGTCAATATCACCACGCTCATGGGCTCGTTTGACTACTTCTTCAATAATAGCCAAAGCATCATCACGGCGGTAGGATTGCTCTTTCATCCAGGTACGCATGGGAACGGTAATGAAGGCCGTGACAGCAACGCCGGGATTGCGGTCATAGTAGTCCATTGTAACCCAGAATATTTTTCTGAGGATTTCTTTTGTATTTCCAATACCCTTGATATGTTCTTGTACCAGAACACCAATCTCGGAAATCTTTTCATCCAGGATGCTAAAAAGCAAATCCTCTTTGGAAGTAAAATAGCGATAGATGGTGCTTGGGCTGATGCCTGACTTCCGGTAAATTTCACGGATATTGACGTTATGGAAATCATTATCAGCAAAGAGTTCAAGAACAGCGGGATAGAGCCGATGCTTAAGCTTATCAGGTAAAGGGGAAGGGGGCTTGCGTGACTGCCCCCTTGCTTTTTTTTTCACAACTCTTTTCATTGATGCTCACTCTTTGCTTTTTTAAGAAAAAATCTCAATATTTTTTTTATCAGGAGTCAGTTTTTTAAAGTTCAACCGCTTATGCGTGCATAGCCGTTTGATAAAACGCGCCCTTCTTTACCCTGTACTTCAAAGAAGAGATTAGCTTTGCTGTCATGATCTTCCCGGTGTAAAAGCAGTACCCGAATGTCTGCAGGTGGCACTACCATGCCCGTAAATCTGCAGGAAAGTTCCTTCAAACGTTGTGGATTACTCTCAGCTTCATTATCAGTAAGTTCACGTGCAGCAAATGCAAGCGTTGCTGTGCCCTGGAGAATAATATCGGGCAGCCCAACCATTCGGGCAAAGCCAACAGACGTGTGTATTGGAAAGTGTATGTTGGTACATCCATCATAGACGAATGGCCGCATACGATCGATGTGTATAACTTTCTCCCATTTTGCATTTCCCTTACTGCTCAACTGCGGCACCAGTGGCAAATCTTCCTTGCCGCGGGAATAGCCAGTGCATTCCACGCCGCGCATCAAGCCACCAATATGCTCAGTGAAGACAGCCTGACCATACTGATCTATAGCGTTAAAGCGTATAACCACTACCGTACCTGCTCGATGCGACATTATGGCTGCAATGCGCCCCTTTATTGTCAGCATATCACCGGCGCGCATCGGCCTGTGGAAGGCAAGGTGCTCGGTATAATGAACCTGGGTCTTAATGATATCAACAGGAAAGTTTTTGTCATCAATGTACTCCCGGATACGCTCAGAGATTGGCCATGTCAGCGCTACGGCAAACATGGGCGGCGCAATAACAGTTTTTCCTCCATCATCATCAAAATAGACAGGATTGGCATCATTCACTGCTGCAGCATAATTCATTGCCGCTCGCCAGGTTACTGTTGTAGTGTAATCCTTAAGCGGCGTTCCCGCAAACGAAGAATCAATTTTCATATCCTTACTCTTTTTATTTATAATGTGCATTTCAATACAATTGGCTGTCTTTTTACCTCCTTTGCCAGAAAGCTCCCTCCGTATGTTTTAGTACTGGATGTAAAGCGGGATTCGTAACAGCCTGTCGTAAAGGGAGAATGCTTGCGGTTAAGGTATGACAAAGATAGCGTACTGTCAATAAAAAAACATTGTTACGATAATATTTATTTTTAGTAACAATGTTACGGTATGATTGTTACCGGTAACTATCGCCCATAAAAATTTTTACATTATTTAATATGATTGATATAATTTTAGTTGCAATTGTACAGGCACTCTGTATATAGCGCACTGAGTATGTAAATCCTTGATAAAAAGGTTAATTTTCCATGAAACTCATTGTTCAGAAATATGGCGGAACATCGGTAGGTACTGTTGAACGGATTAAGGCAGTAGCAAGCCGTATAAAACGGTATGTTGAAAATGGCTATTCAGTGGTGGTTGTTGTTTCGGCAATGGGGAAAACCACCGACCAGCTCATAGATTTAGCCAAACAGATAACCAAAAACCCCGACAAGCGTGAGATGGATATGCTGCTTTCCACCGGTGAACAGGTTTCCATTGCCCTGCTTGCTATGGCACTGAATGAAATTGATATTAATGCCATATCATACACTGGTTCACAGGTAAAAGTAATTACTGATGGCAACTTTTCAAATGCCCGTATTCAAAGCATAGCTACCGACAGGATACAAAAGTCCTTAGAAGAAAACAAAGTGGTTATTGTTGCCGGATTTCAGGGTATTGACCAGGAAGAAAATATTACCACACTGGGAAGAGGGGGGTCGGATACTTCTGCAGTTGCGCTTGCAACGGTGTTAGGTACCCGTGATTGCGAAATCTATACTGATGTTGATGGTGTTTTTACTGCTGACCCGCGTATTGTACCTGGTACCAAAAAGCTTAAAGAAATCAGCTATGAAGAAATGTTAGAGCTTGCACGGTTGGGTGCGGGTGTATTGCACTCACGGTCGGTTGAATTTGCCAAAAAGTATAATATCAGATTACATGTCAGGTCAAGTTTTAATGATAATGAAGGAACAATAGTGATGCCACGGGAGGAGATGATGGAAAAGTTTGTAATAAGCGGCGTAACATCAAAAGATGATGAAGCTAAGATGACCATACGTGATATACCCGACAGGCCGGGTGTTGCTTCCATGCTTTTTGGTGAGCTCGGGAGGCAGAAGGTCTACGTTAATATGATTGTTCAGTCAACAGGCAAGGATGGCAAAGCATCAATATCCTTTACTGTGCTAAAAAATGATCTGGATAAAGCATTAAAAATTTGCGAATCACTGAAAGAAAAGTTAGGTGCGTCAGGCATTGATTATAAAGAAAATATTGCCATAGTTTCTGCAGTTGGCGTTGGCATGCTTTCTTCATGGGGTGTTGCAGGCCGCATGTTTGACGTTCTGTCAAAGCATAACATCAATATTGAAATGATATCCACATCGGAAGTTGGAATATCGTGTGTTATTGATGAAATGTACACCGAATTGGCAGTGAAGGCCATTCACAAGGAATTTATTGAAAGCAATGAATAAAAAAAGTGGTGGCGATAGTCACGTAAAAAAAACTGCACGCAGGAAGCTTTGCCTGGGCATTATCTATGGCGGCAAAAGCGGCGAGCATGACGTTTCGCGCTGTTCAGCAGCTTCGGTTGCACTGGTTGCATCAAAAAAATACAATGTGGTATGCATTGGTATAACGCGAGAGGGTCTGTGGTATGTTCAGGATGACATTAATGTCCAGACACATCCATCATTTGGTCAGGTACTGTCTCTCAAAGAAACAGGCACGTGGCTTATAAATATGCACAGTGCCACCGATATGTTAGAGCTTCATAATAAAAAAACAGGAAAAACTGTGAGCATTGATGTTGTCTTTCCGCTGGTACATGGTACATACGGCGAGGACGGCACCTTGCAGGGTTTGCTTGATATGATTGGTGTGCCATACATTGGTCCTGGTGTTCTGGGCTCAGCTGTGGGTATGGATAAGGATATTGCCAAGCGGGTGGTGCAAAATTCAGGTATGGTGGCGATAGTTCCTTTTGAAACAGTTCGTGCTGATGATATAACAACATCTGATGATGCACTGTTGCAGAAGATTGCTGCCATGCTGCCTGTGTTTGTGAAACCTGCCAATGCTGGGTCATCCGTTGGCATATCAAAAGTAACAGCTGTAGCTGATCTTAAAAAAGCATTACAGAAGGCTTTTGCCTTTGACTCAAAGGTAATAGTGGAAAAAGCTGTTGACTGCCGTGAGTTTGAGGTTGCAGTTATGGGCAATGAAAAACCGCTTGCTTCAGCAGTGGGTGAGGTTATCCCGCAGCATGAGTACTATTCGTATGAGGCCAAGTATGTTGACAAAGAAGGTGCAAAGCTTGCCATACCGGCGCAAATTTCTGATGCACTGGCACTGAAATTACAGCAGGCAGCATGTTCTGTATATACAATGCTTGAATGCCAGGGAATGGCGCGGGTGGATTTTTTTGTGGATAAGCATGATGGGACAATCTACTTTAATGAAGTCAATACATTGCCCGGATTTACCAGTATAAGCATGTATCCAAAGCTATGGGAATATTCGGGAGTATCATACCCCAAACTTATAGATACACTTATTTCATATGCATTCAGACGCCATCGTGTAAAGAAGAAGATGGTGAAGGCCTTCCTTTCATTGAAAAAATAGCAGCCTGTGAATTGATGCTATGAGCTATCGCTATAACAATACAACAGTGCTACACTGTGAAGCTGTGTGCTTTGATATGGATGGTGTTGTTGCTGATTCCATGCATGCACATGCACAGTGCTGGATTGATGTATTTAAGGAACATGGCGTACATCTGGAAAAAACTGATATTTTTAAGCGGGAAGGCATGACAGGGCTGGAGTCAATAGCTGATATTTTTTTTGATAAAGGATTTGCCATGCCACCTGAACACATACTGAAAGATTTACAAAAGAAAAAATTAGAATTATTTTCAAACTATCAGATTGAAGTATATCCGCAAATGTTTTCTATTTTTCCCCTGTTAAAGTCAAAAGGGAAAAAGATTGGGATTGTGACAGGGTCATTCCGCTATCTTGTTTTTGAACTTATTCCTCCGGAGCTTATGCGCTATGTTGATGTCGTCGTCAGTGTTGATGATGTCAAAAAAGGAAAACCCAATCCTGACCCATATATTGAGGCAGTTAAGAAGTTACAGGTAAAGCCTGAACATGTCATTGTGGTGGAAAATGCACCCATGGGCATAAAAGCCGCAAAGTCTGCGGGCTTGTTCTGTATTGCCATCAGTACCACGCTGGATGCCGGGTTTCTTAAAGAAGCTGATGTCATAATGCAGGATCACAATGAATTAGGTGCATACTTACAGCATTGCCTGTCATGAAAGCTGTTTTTTCATTGACAGGCAGGCAAATAATCATATAATAGCAACATTGTCTGGTTTTGAAAAAACTACTATAGTGCACAGGTGTGATATGAGTGTTGCATGGATTCCAAATGCATTAACATTGGGCAATCTTACATTGGGTTTTATCTCAATAATTTTTGCAAGCATGAACATTCCGCATCATCTGATAATAGCCGGCATTTTGATTTTAGCTGCTGCGCTTCTGGATGGTCTGGATGGTCAGGTAGCGCGTATGCTGGGAGTGGCAAGTGAGCTGGGTAAGGAGCTGGATTCACTGGCAGATTGTGTAACCTTTGGCGTGGCTCCTGGCTTTTTAGCCTATAAGGGTTATTTACAGGGTACATGGGTACAGATTTTGGGACAGTCAATTGATGCGGGTGTTTTTATTGCAGCAATATTTCCCATATGTGCTGCATATCGTCTGGCACGGTTTAATGTTACGCATGTCCCCAATGCGTTTGATGGTTTACCGTCACCAATAGCAGGTATTATTGTTGCACTGGTTCCGTTATGCTTCTTAACAATACACATTCCAAAGATAGTATTTATTATAAGCTTTGTAGTTGTTGCGCTACTTATGGTTTCAACTGTACGGTATTCCAAACCGCAGTCATATCTTCTTGGAAAAATTACAGGCATTAAGTTATTCCTGCTTATTTTTGTTTTTATTGCCCTTATAGTACTATTTAAACAGTGGGTTATACTGGCAATTATTGCCCTGTATGTACTGTCTGGGATATTGAGTTTTATTATACAGGTAATTCAGGATTACAGGTATTAAATACACCATGTCTGAATTTTCACACTATACAGATGGCAAACCGGTAATGGTTGATGTTGGGGGCAAAGAGGTTACTTCCCGCGTTGCCCGCGCAGCAGGTAGCGTGTTCATGCAAAAAGAAACCATTGAAAAAATTCAGAAAAACCTTATCCCCAAGGGCAATCCTTTTGATGTGGCCAGAGTAGCAGGTATACTGGCTGCAAAAAAGACTCACGAACTTATCCCCATGTGCCATCCACTTATGATAAACCATGTGGATATTGCCATAGTGTATGATAACAAAAACTTACGTGTCAGCATTGAGGCAACGGTGCGATGTGATGGTAAAACCGGTGTGGAGATGGAAGCCTTAACTGCAGTAAGTGTTGCAGCTTTGACCATCTATGACATGTGCAAAGCTGTGGATAAACAAATGGTCATTGGCGATATACGGCTTGTTGAAAAGCATGGCGGTAAAAGTGATTATGTCAACGGGTAATGTTTTGGTTTTTTTAATTTATCAAAATTTTAAAAAATTTTTATTAATTTAGCATATTTTTTCATTTCCGATAATTTGATACCATATTTTACTATAAATACGTATAAAATCCTGCAAAAACCAATAATTGCTTAAATTAAATATTGTTATTGTATTTTTTTTTGCTATATTAATAATTGTTAGCACTCACCAAAAAGAGTGCTAACAATTATTATAAACATTTCATATTTTACAGTAAAATTATCTTAAAAAAGAATCATAATTCACTATTTTTAGATTACAATTATTATAGTAAAATTAAAATCAAGGTTAAGGAGGAGTACCGTGGGAATAAAACCATTAGGAGATCGAGTTCTGATTGAAGTGATGGAAGAAGAACTTCCCAAGCAGGGAAGCCTTTACATCCCCGATACGGCAAAAGAAAAACCACAGCAGGGTAAAGTGCTGGCTGTTGGTAAAGGCCGCTATGAGGATGGCAAATGGGTTGCCTTAGATGTTAAGGTTGGGGATACTGTGCTGTTTGGCAAATATTCCGGAACAGAGGTCAAGTATGGTGGTAAGGAGTATTTGATTGTTCGCGAAAATGATATTCTGGCAATTTTTGAGTAAAAATTACATTGTAAAAAAGGAAGGTGAAAAACATGGCAAAGATTTTACAGTATAATGATGAAGCACGGCGATCAATCTATCAGGGTGTGATTAAGTTATCGGATGCAGTGAAGGTAACACTTGGTCCCCGTGGTAGAAATGTCGTTATAGACAAGAAATTTGGCTCGCCAACTATTACTAAAGACGGTGTTACAGTAGCAAAAGAAATTGAGCTTGAAGACCAATTTGAAAATATGGGTGCTCAGCTTGTAAAAGAAGTTGCTACCAAGACCAATGATGTTGCCGGTGATGGAACAACCACTGCAACCATTTTAGCTGCTGCTATCTATCATGAATCGTTAAAGAATGTAACTGCCGGTGCAAACCCAATGAGCTTAAAACGTGGCATTGACAAGGCAGTTGAAGCAGCAGTAAAATTTATTGGCGATACAGCACGTGAAATAAAAGACAAAAAAGAGATAGCTCAGGTAGCAGCTATTTCGGCTAACAATGATATGGAAATTGGTGAGCTGATTGCTGAAGCAATGGATAAGGTTGGCAAAGACGGTGTTATCACTGTTGAAGAAGCCAAGTCCATTGAAACTCACCTGGAAGTTGTTGAAGGTATGCAGTTTGACCGCGGTTACATTTCACCATACATGGTAACCGATGCAGAAAATATGGATGCGGTACTTGAGGATGCGTTTATCCTCATCAACGAAAAGAAAATCTCAACTATGAAAGATCTGCTTCCTATCCTTGAAAAAGTTGCTCAGGCAGGAAAACCATTGCTCATTATTGCAGAAGACGTTGAAGGCGAAGCACTGGCTACCATCGTTGTTAACACATTACGTAAGGTTATCCAGTGTGTTGCAGTAAAAGCACCGGGTTTTGGCGACCGAAGAAAAGCAATGCTTGAAGACATAGCAATCTTAACCAAAGGTCAGGTAATTTCAGAAGATCTGGGACTTAAGCTTGAAAATGCAACACTTGACATGCTTGGTCGTGCAAAAAAGGTTATTGTTGACAAAGAAAATACCACAATAATTGAAGGTGCCGGCAGTCAGGCTGATGTACAGGCCAGAATAAAAGTTATAAAGAAGCAAATTGAAGATACCACATCAGACTATGACCGTGAAAAATTACAGGAACGATTGGCTAAACTGGCTGGCGGTGTTGCAGTTATTAACGTTGGTGCAGCAACCGAAGTTGAGTTAAAAGAAAAGAAAGCCCGCGTTGAGGATGCATTGTCAGCAACCCGTGCGGCAGTTGAAGAAGGTATAGTGCCGGGTGGTGGCCTGACATTGCTCTATTCGCAGAAAGCCGTTGAGGAATTAGAAAAGAAACTGGAAGGCGATGAAAAAATAGGTGCCCGAATTGTTGCAAAAGCTATGGAAGAGCCCATGAAGATGATTGCATTCAATGCTGGTGTTGAAGGATCTGTTATTGTTGAAAAAGCAAAACAGGAAAAACAGGGTGTTGGATTCAATGCTGCTACAATGGAATGGGAAGACCTTATGAAAGCCGGTATTATTGACCCGGCAAAGGTTGTACGTTCAGCATTACAGAATGCAGCATCGGTAGCTGGCATGCTGGCAACAACTGAAGTGCTTATCACCGAAAAGAAGGAAGAAGAAAAAGCAGCAGCAATGCCCGGTGGCATGCCTCCGGGAGGAATGTACTAATAGATAAAAAACGGCGGGTTTATTCCCGCCGTTTTTTTTATAGGTATCGTTTTACCCGGTAAGGGGGCAATTTCTGTGATTCATGATAAATTCTAATCATAATTTCTGCTAATATACCCAGTAATATAAACATTATTCCCAGTATAATGAGCATAACCGTTAAAAGCAATAAGGGATTGCGTATCATAGAATGATGCAAAAACAATTTCATGGCAATGACGGTAATCCCGCTTGCGAAACTAAAAAAAAGCAGTATCATGCCAATACCACCAAATATATAGTTAGGTTTGGTGGAATATGAACCCATGAACTTAACAGTGGCCAGGTCTATTAATACCTTGAATGTGCGTTTTATGCCATATTTTGATTTTCCAAATTTACGCGGATGGTGATGTACAGGCACCTCAACAATGGATGCGCCAATCCACGATGCATGGACTGGTATAAACCGGTGCATCTCACCATATAAATTGACCTGCCGTATTATCTCACCACGGTATGCTTTGAGTGAACATCCCAGATCATGCAAATACACCCCGGTTACTTTTGCTATAAGCCAGTTGGCAATACGTGAAGGGATTTTTCGTGATAGAAGTTTATCCTGACGGTTTTTGCGCCAGCCGCTGACCACGTCATAGCCTTCTTCTATCTTTTCTACCAGTAATGGGATATCATTTGCATCGTTCTGTAAGTCAGAATCCATAAAAATGACAATATCACCTTTTGAATAATCAATGCCTGCTGCCATGGCTGCTGTCTGCCCAAAATTTCGCCTGAACTGTACCACATGCACACGTTTATCTTTTTTTACAATGGATTCAAGAAGTTTGAAGGAAGTATCGGTGCTGCCATCGTCAACAAAAATTATCTCATACGTGTATGGTGTTTTTTTCATAGCTTCAGCAATATGCTGATATTGCGGAACAATGTTTTCTTCTTCATTGTAAACCGGCAATATAATTGAAAGATATGGATTATTTGCACGGCGCGATTTCATACCTGCTTCTCCAGAATGTAAATTTTTTTAGCCTGAATACTACTATAATGAACTATCGCAACAAAATTATTCTTTTGACAAGAAAATTATTTTAAAAATAATGTTGTTTGACAGGAGCGATAGTAACTATGGACAGGTCAACCGTGATTGAAACAATACAGCATGAGCTTGATAACCTTTTTGCCCGGATTGCAGAACTAAAGCAAAGTGGAAAAAAGATAATTTTTACTCAGTGCGATATTGTGCCGTATGAAGTGTTTGCTGCGCACGGATTTGTTGTGAGTAAATTGCCACGATGGGTAGCCACAGCATTACGAGAGCCCGATAGCTTGATGTATAAAAAAGCAGTGGAGTATTGCTGCCTTGCCGATGTGCTCATTGTGCCACAGTATTGTACTATTATACCCAATGAAGTGCTGCAGCAATTGACTGTACGTGCTGTCCCGCAATATGAGGGCTTTGCCCAGGATGGAGTGGTCAGCCTTCACACAATACTGTATTCACTGTTGCGCTCTTTGGGAGTAGAGCAGGAATATCCCAGTGATGATAATCTCAAGCAGGCAGTTATTCTTTATGAAGAAATCCGTAAACTAATGCGGGCATTGACTGCCATGTATGCAGGTGCATTTACCCAGAGCCAGTTGCAGTTACTGTGTGATGCGGCATTTTCACTGGTTCCTGAGCAGAGTCTCAAGCTGTTGCAGCAATTGTACCACGCAGTTGAGTCATCAATCAATAGTGACAATCAACAAGCCCAAAAAACGCTTATCTACAGTGATTTCAACAATTGGGATATGTGTGATGCATTGAAGGAATATGATATTGTCATTGTGGAGGATGATTGCTGCAATGGAAGGCGGCAGTTTGACATTTCATGCCATACTTCATCACAAAATCTGTACTATGAACTGTTGTATGCCTACTCATTTAAATCGTGGTGCCCTGCCATGCGTATGGTAAATGAACGCTATGAGCTTATTTATAAAGCATTGCCAAACTATGATATAAAGCTTGTTATATTTATACAGTCTTTTCTATACTCACGTAACAAGCACCTGCACAGTTTATATGAACAATGTTTGCTTCAGGGTACGGATGCGGTAATACTGCAGTCAGAAGCTATTATCAGGCAGTTTAGCGATTATATTACCGCATTGAAAGCCCGACACCATTTTGACATAACAGTTGACCTGAAATAATCAGTGCAATGCTTTCAGGTAATCAGCGGTAATTCGAAATGCTTCCTGTAAAAATAAATCATTTTCCAGGTTAATAAGCTTATCTTTCTTCCCTTTTTTAATTGAGCTTTCCAGATCCTTTTTGCGCTGTTCAATGCTGCTTTCATCCTTGAGATTGATTTCCTTTGACTGCAGTTTTTGCTTTAAATCTTTGATCTCCTGTAAAAGTTTTGCATACTGTGTATCGTTCTGCAACCTATTGAATGATCTGGCTTTTAGCTGTGCAATAACATCAGCAGTAAGATAATTCCTGTATGGAGTATACGCAGCGGGAGGAATCTGTTTCCACTGTAATGCATATTTAAGTTTGTTTTCGCCAATGTCCCATATTGTTGTGATATCAGGTACCGTGATATCAGGTTTTATCCCGTTAAGCTGGTTTGATGTGCCGGAAGGCTGGTAAAAAATGGCATTGGTAATCTTGATGGCACCTTTTTTCTGGTACAGTTCCTTATATGATTGCACGGTTCCTTTGCCAAAGGTTGCATCTGTGCCAATGATGAGTCCACGCCGGTAATCACGAATGGCTCCTGCAAATATCTCTGATGCACTTGCACTGAATTTGTCAATGAGCACAACAAGTGGCCCGTTGTAGTATACACCCGGGATTGGATCATCTAATGGCTGGATATTGCCGGAGCTATCGTATACCTGCATAACCGGGCCAGCATCAATAAAAATACCGGCCAGTTTTAATGCCTCGCTCAAGGCACCGCCAGGATTGCCGCGCAGGTCAACCACTATACATGCAACATTTTTCTTCATAAGGCTGTTAATCTGCATGAGGGTATCAGCGGTTGAACTTCTACCTTCTCCAAATCCCTGCTGGGACATGTCAACATAGAATGAAGGTATTTTAATGTAGCCTATGGCGGGCCCATTCTCAGGTTGGAACATTTCAGATTTTACAGCGCTGTCCTCTAAGTTAATTTCCTCGCGTACAATGGGCACAATCATTCGCTTTTGTTCTTTGCTGTCAGGATTAATCCGTATGATGGTTAGCTTGACCAATGTGCCTTTTTTGCCGCGTATCATCTTAACCACATCGCGCAGGTCCATGTCAACAACGTCCACAGGTTCATCATTGCCCTGTGCAACAGCAACAATGCGGTCATTGGGCTGTAATTGTAGCTCTTTTGGAAGTTTGTCAGCCGCTCCACCCGGGATAATGCGGTCAACAATGGTATAGCCGTCTTCTGAGCGTAGCTGAACGCCAATGCCTTCAAGTTTTAAATTATTGGAAATCATGAAATCTTCATGTTCTTCCTGTGTCAGATAGTTGGTGTGAGGGTCAAGCGCCATTGAAAATGCGTTAAGGAAAACCGAAAACTGCTTTGCATTATCAAATTCCTGAATACGCTTGTTGTTAAGGTAAAACTTGCGTCTTAATTTTTCTTTTGCCTGCTCTTCGTTTAAGCTTTCTGAAGTTTGATAGTTTAAAAGCTGCAGCTTGATATTTTTGCGCCAGCGATCTTTGAGTTCATTTTTGTTATTGGCATAGGGTATTTTATCGCTGTCTAAATTTATTGTTTCATCTTCGGTGAAGGTATAGTGCTGTTTGAGTAATCCGCCAATAATATCATTTACTTCATCTACACGCTTTTTGTATGTACTGAAAATATCATCAAGAAACGTATAATCTTCTTTTTTGGATAAGTCATCAATAAGGGTATCATACCGTTTGGTAAATGTATCAACATCACTTTTGTAAAAATAATATTTCCCGGGGTCAATAGCTGAAAGCAGGTTATTCAATGTACGCTGTGAGATGGTATTATCAAATTCATGGTACAGTACATGTTCATTTAAAAAGGTGCTGATAATGTAATGAATATCGTTGGGATTAAGGACAACTGATTTTTTATAGCAGCCAAAAAACAGTATAAGAACTGATACAAACAGTATAATGTGTTTTTTCATAACGGAACCTGTTCTTAGTATAAAGTTCAAAGTTTAAAGTTCTAAGATAATTATTTAAACTAATATATATCGTGGGGTAATTTTAGTCAAATAATTATCAGTGGCCATATCATATGGCCGGATAACAATAAATCTGCCAATACTGTAAGGTATGTATGACAATTTTTTGCCCTGTCATTGAAGTATATACATGTGTCAGTACTTCTTTACGTGGTTTGAATCTGACAATAGTTACAATCCATATACAATAAATTAATTTGACATTATTATGAGTTTGCCATCAATGTGTTAGTCAATCATACTTTTAACAGGAGTCACGCTATGGCGGCAAAAACAGTGAGCCAGTTAGTCCAGATGCTTGAACGTGGGGAAATCACATCTGTTGAAATAGTAACGGAGTACCTCAAGGCAATTGATGAACACAAAGATTTAAATGCATATATCACTGTCACACATGAAACAGCCTTGCAGCAGGCAAAAGAATCAGATATGCGCCGAAAAGAAGGAAAGCCAAAATCAAAATTTGATGGTATTCCCATTGCAATTAAAGATAATATATGCACCAAAGGGGTGCTGACTACCTGTGCTTCGGGGATCCTGCAAAATTTTATTCCGCCCTACAGTGCTACTGCATATCAAAAATTACTAGATGCCGGGTTTATTCTTTTAGGAAAAACCAATTTAGATGAATTTGCCATGGGTTCCACCACTGAAACATCTTTTTTTGGCCCAACCAAAAATCCTGTTGATACAACAAAGGTCCCTGGTGGAAGCAGTGGTGGTTCTGCAGCAGCAGTAGCAGCAGATATGGCGCCGGTAGCACTTGGTTCTGACACTGGCGGTTCCATACGGCAGCCCGCATCGTTTTGCGGGGTGGTGGGAATAAAGCCCACCTATGGTAGGGTGTCACGCTACGGGCTGGTGGCATTTGCATCGTCGCTTGACCAGATTGGTACATTTGCACACACCGTTAAAGATGCAGCCAGCGTTCTTGCAGTCATTTCAGGTATTGATGAGCGTGATGCAACATCCATCAATAAGCCGGTTGATTTTGATAGCACCACCGTAACCGGCAATATTAAGGGATTGCGCATAGGTGTACCCCGGGAATATTTTAACGGCGTAAATGAGGCGATAGTTACTGCAGTCAAGGATGTATTAAAAAAATTAGAATCACAGGGAGCAGTTATCCGGGAGATTTCTTTACAATATACTGACTATGCTGTTCCTATCTACTATCTCATAGCAACAGCCGAGGCTTCATCAAATCTGGCCAGGTATGACGGTGTACGCTATGGCTATCGCTCAAAAAATATACAGAAGCTTAACGACCTGTATGTGAAGACGCGCCAGGAAGGTTTTGGCAAAGAGGTAAAGCGGCGCATTATCTTAGGAACATTTGCCTTAAGTTCCGGCTATTACGATGCCTACTATCTCAAGGCATTGAAAGGCAGGCGCCTTATCATAGATGATTTTACAAAAGCATTCAGCCAGTGCGACTGTATTGTTGCGCCAGTGACAACAACAACAGCTTTTGGTATAGGCGAAAAGATTTCTGATCCGCTGTCACTATACATGGCCGATATACTCACCATTCAGGCTAATCTGGCAGGCATACCGGGACTATCGGTGCCGGTGGCAAAGGATGCACATGGCCTTCCCATAGGCGTGCAGATAATGGCACAACATTTCAATGAAAAGGTGATGCTCAATGTGGCACAAGCTGTTGAAGAATGTGTTACACTGTAGTATAGTTTTTTGTTTCAGCGCATGTGGCTATCAGTATGAAACAATACGATGTGTCAGGACTGTGACAGTGCCATATAATGATAGCCAGGCAATACCCGTACAGGTGAATTTTAGTGCATACATTGTAAACATACGCAATAACAGTGACATTGCACTTGCCAACAATGACGCTGTCAGGCGCTTATCAAAAGGTGATGTGGAAGGTGCTCTGAAGCTGTTACAAACTACTATTGCTACCAGTGAGCCAGCGGTGCTCAATAATTATGGGATTGCATTAATACTTAACGGTGACTTTGATAAGGGCTATGACTATATTTATAAAGCGGCAGTACTGAAACCGCATGATCCATATTTCAGGGAAAATTACCTGTATCTGCATGAACTTAAACACTAAAGCAGTAATATTTTTATTGGCGATAGTACTTGCTACCGGTTGCTTCCATGAACCCGTTGATAAAGAATATTTCAATGACCTTTCAAAGGTCAAAGGTGGACAAAAGCCCACACCGCCGGTTGATGTGAGTATTGCAGTGGCAGATCATAGTATTACGCTAACATTTTATACTGATAAACTTGATAATGGTAATTTAATCACGTATGATCCTGATACCGGTACCAATGAAAATCTGTATTACCTTGTGTATATATCAGGAACTGATCCTGACACGTTTCCCGATCCAAAGTTATACTACGATATCCGTTACTATGCAGGCTATGTAGCTGAAACTGACTTTGAAGAAAGTGTTGACCCCAAGGAAGTGACAATTGAGGTTGAATCATCGTATCATGGTCCTGTTTATCTCTGGATGACATCGCATGATGGTGGCAGGGAAAGCGATCATACAGAGGTAGTATATGCTGTTATTTCATAGATGGCAAATGGTAATCTAAAATTATGGATATTATTGTATGAGCTATCGCCCCGGATTAATTATTTGTATTTTGTTAACTTTTGGTATACATACTGCATTTGCGCAACAACCCTTTACGTTTGTCAAAACCAATGAACCTGTGAGCGTATGGAAGGCACTTGCCTGGGACGTTCTTCCGGGAGGAGGGCATATGTATACCGGTCATTATGAATATGCAGCTCTCTTTGCCGGTTTGAAAATTTCAGGTGTTTATGCTATTTACTACTACTATAATTACTGGCAGTATCGTGGTTCACTGTATCGATCGGCAAAAAAAGCAAATGAAGCACTGGATCCGCACCATGATTTGCTTTTTAAGGACCCGGAAGGTGGCTATAAAACAGTAAAAGAATTTGGCTATGTATATGACAGGGCAGCCCATTATTTTACTTTGAGTATACTGGCAAATGCTGCTATATATATTACATCATGGATTTTTACCTGGTACCATGTTCATAAGATAAATGAAATCAGGCAGCCAACATATGTAGGCTTTAATCAGTTTTCATTCACAACTGATGAAAATGGAACAGTGTGGGCCGCCTGTACCGTGAGGTGGTAAATGCTTGTTGATAGCTTTGGCAGAACTATAGATTATGTTCGCATTTCAGTTACCGATCACTGCAATCTGCGCTGCATCTACTGTATGCCGGGAGGTGTGCAATGGTTGCCTCATGAAGAGATACTGCGCAATGAGGAAATAATCAGGCTTATTGATATATTTGTTGAACTTGGGATTAAAAAAGTACGGTTTACCGGCGGCGAACCATTGCTCAGGAAAGGTTTTTCAGATATTTTGCAAAAAGTCAGGAGCAACCATAGTCATCTGGAAATGTGCATAAGTACCAATGGAACATTATTAGAAAATTATGTTGATGTAATCGAAACATGCAGGATTCAAAAAGTTAATGTAAGCCTTGATACGCTCAATTCAGCTACTTTTGAAAAAATAACAAAAGTCAATGGACTTGACCGTGTTCTTAGAGGAATAGAACGAATTTCTGCGCTGCCGTTTGTGGAAACCAAAATTAATTCTGTTATAATGTCTTCTACTCTTGATGAACTTGAAGAGCTTATCAGGTTTGCATCACAGGTGCACGCTATACGATTTATTGAACACATGGCATTAGGCAAAGATCCTGTCCCATTTGTAAGTGCCGATGTGCTGATTGAAAAACTGAAAACTATGGGGAAATTACAACGCAGGGCTGATTATGATACAAATGTAGCTACAATGTACGATTTTCAGTCTGACAATGCAACAAAACCCATAAAGGTAGGGATTATACCCGCGATATCACACAGATTTTGTTCACGATGTAATCGTTTACGCCTTACACCTGATGGGATGCTGCGAGCATGTCTTCTTGATTCTACAGAATATAACCTGAAGCACATTCTAAGAGGCGTTTCAAACAGGGATATAAAAGAAGTAATACAAGAAGCTGTGTTTTATAAAAAGAAAGAACACTCATTACAACTGTGCGGTGATGCAGTATTTAATTGTTCGTGTATGACAATCCGTCCCATGTCAAAAATTGGTGGATAAAAGATAAAGCCGCTTATAAGCGGCTTTTATTTTGCGGGGTGTACGAGACTTGAACTCGCGACCTCCTGCGTGACAGGCAGGCACTCTAACCAAGCTGAGCTAACACCCCATTTACTAAAAACTATACTACAATAGGTTAAGCATGTCAACATCTGTCAATAAAAAAAATCACATTTTTTTATTATAACAAAAAAAATATAAAAAACGCTTTTATTTTTTTATTATCTGTGATGGTTTTATTTTCCGGGTTTTTATTTTGATGAATAAAAGGTTGTGAAATGAGCTTAATAATTTTTGATGATATTTATAATGAAATCCGTAAGCGTAATGCTGCAGGTGGATTTAAAGGTGTACCCTATTCGGATGAATTTGTAAAGTATGCATCAGGTTACTATGGGCTTTCCATTGACCTTGTTAAGCGTATCATTCAGATACTTATAAATGCTCATAAAATATTTTCTATTGAGATTATATCAGAGGACAAGGCTCGTGACATTCCCCGAGTAGAAGGGTATGTGGTTTCGGACCTTGTTATGATTCGAAAATTAAGATCATTTTATCAAAGTGAACTTATTATACAGTATGAAAACGAATTCCATAAACGCTTGATGGTACATCAGCTAATTAAGGAAATTTTTCCAATGTTACGAAGTCTCAACAATACTGATATTGGAAAGGTTGCCAATCTGGCCATAATGCTTGAAGAACTTGAACGATATATGGAAAAGCATTATGATGAATTTACTGAGGAATGGATGGCTAAGCGTCTGGCTTATGAGATAAGTATATCCAATATTGATTTGCAGTTAGAAAGAAAACAATCGCAGAAAGGGAAAGATGATAGACAAGACTTGCCATCAGTTAAAGACAGAAGAAAAAAAAGAGTAGTAGATGCACCTCAGTATAAGGAATTCATTGATAAAAGCAAAAGTTATCCATTGGAAAGGATTTTACAAATATATGGCATAGAATTTTTCTTACGGGTCCAGCTTCGTAATTATAAGTTTGATTATTTAAAAGAGCTTGTGCAGACAAAACAAATAAAGCGGAGGTCAGATTTATTATTACTTAAAAATATGCTCAATGCAGTTATCCATAATAGAGATAAAGACCAGCAACTGGTGCACTATGAAGATGCAATATATTCGCTCATGCAGACTGTAAATCATTATCTGTTTGTTGAAAGGGAATAACTGAAGATGGTGTTTATTGTACATTTTAGCTGATATGGTACCTTACATATTTCTATTTTTCTGTACGGTTCCTTCCAAATTTTTTTGCCCGATATAACTTTTTGTCAGCTTTATCAATCATGTAATCCCAATGTTTTCCGGGATTTGGATATTCTGTTGTACAACCAATACTGACTGATACAAATTTTGATGATGTGGTGATTGCGGCTGGGAATTTGAGGTCTAATACTTTTTTTCTGATTCGCTCTGCGATTCTATAAGCACCAATAATTTCAGTTTCAGGCAGTATAACAATAAATTCTTCACCTCCGTACCGTGCACACATATCAGCCGGGCGATGGATGCAACTCTTAATTGTTTCAGCTACTTTTTTTAATACTAAGTCGCCAATGATATGACCAAATTTATCATTATATTTTTTAAAATAATCAATATCTATCATTAATATTGAAAGAAGAGTCTGATTGCGGATGGCTCTATACCACTCGGTGTGAAGGTATTCTTCAAATCTTCTTCTATTGGGTAATTCAGTGAGTGGGTCAATATATGCAAGATTTTGGAATGTAGCAGCAATATTTTCCAGTTTTATTTTTTCACTAAAAAGTTTTTCCAGTTTACTATAAAGCCTGGAATTTTGATTTGCCAGAATAAAAGACTGGAATACAATAAATATTAAAAAACCATATGGTACCATATATGTTGTATTAATGAAATGTAGAAAGTGTAGCATATCATTTACAATTGCCACGGCAAATATAAAAAAAGCAGAAAGAAAAAAAACAGCATATTTTCGGTTATTTTTTATTGCACGGGTAAATATGAATAAAATTACTAATCCATATAGCATCATTATACACAAGAATAACGATAAAAGCTTTGCAAAGTAAAAGACGGGTGAAATAATTATTAGAACAGTATACAAAAAGCCAATAGTTAAAAAGGTTTTAAATAATTTTCGACTGACATCGTCAGGATAAAGATTTTCAATAAAAAGACCAAAAAATGTTAATCCTAATGACATTGTCAGATACGTTATACGAACCAGTGTATTCCATGGCAATTTGGGAAATATAAGCATAATATGAAATTCCCCAAAAATGATGGATAAAAGAGCCATTAAAAAGCTGAATATACCAAAGTAAAGAGATTGCTTGTCGTATTTCTTGAAAATATACAATGCTAAATGATATAGTGATATTATTACCAGTGCGCCAAATATGAAAAATTTAACAATTATACTTTTTATATAATATTTTAAGATAGACTGTTTATTTCCTAAAATAATAGAATTGGTTATTCCTGCTTTAGCATAGTAATAATTAGATATATGAATAGTAATATCAATTTGATTGCCTGTTGAAGGAATATCAGCTATAGTTTGTTTCCATGCGTGAATACTGGTATAAGGAGTGGTTCCTACTTTCCCAACTTCCGCTAAAAGAGTATCATTTACATAAAGCGAATAAGAACTGTCAAGCTTTGGTATCAGAATAGAAAGTGAGTGCGGTTTGTTGTTGCTCAAAAGAATTTTAGCCCGGTACGTTGCAAAACCTGATTCAGGAAGCTTATGATTATTAATTTTATATTTGTTCCACGAAGAAGGGACTTTAATATACTGTGTATTTAAGTTTTTCAGAAGCTTGAATTGTTTAGGGGAGTAGAACTTCCCATAATAGAATTCCCATTCGCCATCAAGTGCAACCGGGCTATTATCCCATTGATAATTTCTAAGGTCAACTATTCCTTTTTGTGATGCTGGTTTTGCATGAATATACTGAATAAATAAGTAAAAAATAAAGATGGAAGCAGCAATTTTACCCGCATATCTTGTTATTTTAGCATGATGAAATCCAATTTTCATTAGTAATAACTTGTTGTTAGCAATGTAATATTATTATATTATTATACGTCAATAGATTTTGGACAATAAAAAATATTGAATATTTTAAATATATGATTAATGTTATTCATACAGCCATACAGGGGATGAAAAATAATCAGTATAATCTGCTGTCAAAATAAAACTTTCTATAAACAGGAACAAGGTTGCAAATTTTAAATGGAAATAGTGTCATTTCCCAACTATTTAGATTCATATCAGGAACTATCGGTAATGAAGATATGAAGATACTATTATTGTTTTAGATAAGCCATATACCGTTATACATGTGGTCTGTGAAATATTTCTCCGGTAAATAGGTATGATTAAATGTACTAAAAGATTGCGATAAGCAATGGCATAATACATACTGAAAAAACAATCGTATTGACAACGAACATACTGGTTGCTATTTCCTTATCTAAATTAAATAATATTGATGTAATGACAGAATAAATTGCTGCAGGCATAAAAGATTGTAGCTGCAATACGATTTTAATGTCATGCGATAGTTGTGGTAACAATAACAAAAAATACATGAACAGAGGCACAATAATAAATTTTATTGAAGCAAGCAGTATATGTGCTTTCCAAAAGCCACTGATATCCTTGAATTTAAAATAGATGCCAATTGAAAAATAATAAATGGTAAGCGAGAGAGCAAGCATGACATCAAGAGGTATATTTATGCGGGGACGTTTGATGTCAAAATAATGAAGAAGCAGTGCTGCAAATACTGCATACAGTGGCATATTCTGAGGTGTAAAAATGTAGTTTGTCAGGGAAAATGGAGTGCGGGTGCCAACATGCCGTGCATATGAAAATATAACCAATATCACATAGGGCATAAAGTAAATAATAAAGATAAATGACAGTGCAAGTCCCTTTTCCCCTAAAAACAGATAGCACAAAAAGCCACCCATGGTAAATCCATGGTTTGCAAGGGATGAGCTGATAATGAAAGTATGTTTTTGTATACCTTTAAATTGAAGCAGGGAACCTGCCACCATACCAGCCACAAGCCCAATGCCAACCAGAACAACACCTGCAAGGGGGAGCACTATAAGGTCAAAAGTCAGCTCAAGGCCCCATATTGACCACAATACAATGAAAGATTCCAGGCTTATAAGGTTTATGGTAATCAGACGTTTTGACAATTTTTGTATATCAATATATTTTTTACCTGAAAAATATGCCCCTGCAATAATGGGTACCCAGATGCATAGCTGGAATATAATAAATTTGGTTATGATAGAATTCATACTTCCAATAATCTTCCCTTGATGATTTTTTAGTCAACACCACTGCTCATCATTTCATAAAATACCGTTTTTGGACGCATACTGTAATGTCATTGTGGCAAATATTTGAATGCCGTCAAATCAAATACGTTCTTTAAGCTTTGCAAGATACCTGACATATTTTTCCGACGACATAGGAATAAAGGATATAAACTCATTACAACAGGATTCTTCAGTAATTGCATTTCTTCAAGATGACATTGTTTAAAGAAGCGAATGCTTTCCTATCACTTACGGTAGTAATTTCTTCCAAAATACTTTTGGAAACTGAATTCTATTGCTTGAGGGAAGTATTCTTTCAGATAACAGCATGGATAGGGCTAAAAAAATGTTATATAAAATTGCAATTCAACCGATTGTTTATATGAGGTCAGCTAACCTGTTCAAGGAGGGACAGGTGACCAAGAAAAGGGGTAACGATATGAAACGTCTCATGAACAAGGAGGATCGTGAGATAAAGAAGAAAATTGCTAAAGAAGTATCACCAAAGATCCTGGAATATCGGAAGAAGATATCCGATGAGGCATATTTAGAACATGCCATTAACCGGATTGCTGCGGATTTATCACATTATCTCACGAAGTAGTATTGTAGGTTAGCTGATGTATCAGCTGGTATCGGTCTGCTGCTGGCAGGCCGATACATTTTAATCTCAGGAACTATCGCACACCTTTTAAAGAAGGATTTATAAAGCATGATCCCACGGGATTCATACAAGATTGTGGTTCAGAGTAAAAGGTTAACAGCAATATTCTGGGTGATATTCCTTGGACTTATTGCCGGTATTGTGTATATTTACCGGTATTATTTCTGGCCTTTTTTATTTGCTATCATATTCTACATTGGATTAAAGCCTCTCTATACCTGGATGCTGCAATATGTAAAAAGTAAAGTGCTTGTAAGCTTTGCTATGGTAGGGCTCATTATTGTTACCATTCTCATTCCTACGTTTATCCTGCTTATAAGCCTCAGTGATCAGGTTATGGAATTTTATAATTTTTTACAGTTACAATTTGACCCAAAGATTTTTAAGCAATACATTATGCACAGCAATCTTTTGAAAGAAACTCTGAAATATTTTAATATAACACAGGATGAGCTTTTCCAGCGCATTGTCCGCTACATGCAGGATATGTCGTTGACACTTTTTTCCAACCTGACCGGGTTACTCACATTTTCAATACGGTTTTCAATAAACTTTTTCTTTATGTTGCTCATACTCTTCTTTCTTTTCAAAGATAGCGATAGATTTGAAAAAAGCATTTATACAATATTACCGTTCCCCGATGATATAGAGCATGATATGGTTGATATTCTGAAAGTGGTGGTGCGAATTCTTTTATCCGGCAATTTCATGATAATGATTTTACAGGGGTTGTTAGTGGGTATTGGATTTATGATTGTGGGTCTTTCAACGCCGGTATTGTGGGGTAGTATTGCCGCTGTTTTTTCGCTTATCCCGGTTATTGGCACAAGTTTTGTATGGTTACCAGCGTCACTCTATTTACTGGCCATAGGCAGCCCCGTCAAAGCCCTGATCATAGCCCTGTGGTGTTTGGGATGGTATCTTCTGCTTGAGAACGTGCTGAAACCAGTGGTTTTTGGCGAAAAGCTAAAGTTTCATCCTCTTATCCTGTTCTTTCTTTTACTGGGAAGTTTGCAGACGTTTGGTTTACCGGGAATAATTATTGGGCCAATTCTTTTAACCCTGTTTTTTTCATTCTGGGAGATGTATAAAATTTTAGATAGCTATACGGCTACAAAAGATAATATTTCCAAATCACAGAAAAAGAAAGCGTGATAACGATAGCTTATTCATTCCCTGCTTAAATGTATACTTTAACTTTTCTAAAAAAACCAATAACTTATTTGACACAGTACTGTTTTGCGTATTATTCTTGACAACCTGTTATGGTGAATTGTTTTGTAAGTCCGTATTGTCATTCTATTTTCAGAGGAGTTGATGATGAATATTAAAAAATGCATTATTCTTGCATTAATACTTATTACGGGATGCACATCAATGAAATTCTGGATTCCGTCATATTCTTTTGATGAACTTATTGCAATAAAAACTCAAATTGATGCAGCTGAAAATCCTGCTTTGGGGTTTTTGTTTTTAAAACAGCTGGAAGGGAAACGAGTGAAGGTGCATAATGCTGTTGTCAAACAAATTGGTAATTCCATAAACATTGACTATACATTCAGTGTGATAGCAACTGTGGAACACTCGTCAGGGCCTATAGATTGCTATATCTATACAAGAAACTGGCGCAATGAAGAAGATTTTACGTCAGTTGCCCGGTTGAAGTTGGGTGATACAATATACGTTATTGGCCGTTTCAGCAGATTTTTAAAACTTCCCGGCAATAAATATGCTGTGGAGCTGGTTGAATCTAATATGTCAATAGTGAAATAACAATACTATAATGTTTTAGGAGAAATATCTATGGAGTCGTATATTCAGGAGTTATTTGCAGAGCGGATAGGCGGTAGCCAATTTGGAAAAGTTGAAAAAATCTACAAGTTTGAAAAAATTAAAATGGCTAAACGTGAAGCTCTCAAGAATAATCCGGGGAAAGAGCTCATTGATTTAGGTGTTGGCGAACCTGATGAAAAAGCATTTGATATAGTCATTGAATCGCTTTGTAAGGAAGCCTGCAAACATGAAAACCGTGGGTATGCGGATAATGGTATCCCTGAATTTAAATATGCAGCAGCTGAATATTTAAAAGAAGTATTTGACGTTGATGGGATAGACCCCGAAACAGAGGTCAACCACTCAATTGGTTCAAAGCCGGCATTGGCCATGTTGCCTTCAGCATTTATTAATCCGGGTGATGTTTGTTTAATGACCGTTCCCGGGTATCCGGTTTTTGGTACTCATACCGAGTGGTATGGTGGGCAGGTGTATACTATTCCATTATTAAAAAAAAATAATTTTTTGCCTGATTTAGATTCAATCCCTGCAGATATTGTTAAAAGGGCAAAAGTTCTTGTGATTAACTATCCCAATAACCCAACCGGAGCAGTGGCCACTGAAGATTTTTATAAAACAGTAATTGAATTTGCACTTAAAAATAAGATAGTAGTGGTTCAGGATGCTGCTTATGCAGCATTGAGCTATACCGGGAAGCCGCTATCATTTTTGAGCATTCCCGGTGCAAAAGAAGTTGGGGTTGAAATACATTCGCTGTCAAAGGCTTTTAATATGACAGGCTGGCGAATGGCTTTTGTTGCGGGAAACCCTCTTGTAGTAAAGGCATTTGCAAATGTAAAAGATAACTATGACTCAGGACAATTCAAGGCCATTCAGAAAGCTGCAATAACTGCCCTGCAACATCCTGAACTAACTGAAAAAATAAAAGAAAAGTATAAAAGAAGATTGTCATCACTGGTTACAACCTTAAAGCATCTGGGCTTTGATGCTCACATGCCAGGGGGCACATTCTATCTGTATGTGCAGGCACCAAAAAAAACAAAAAGTGGAATTGTTTTTGACAATGCCGAAAGTTTTTCGCAATATTTAATAAAAGAGTGCCTGATATCATCTGTGCCATGGGATGATGTAGGTAGTTTTGTCCGCTTTTCAGCTACATTTGAGGCAAAGGACCAGAATGATGAACAGCGTATTTTAAAAGAGGTTGAAAACAGATTAGGGGCACTTGCCTTTGAATTTTAATGGGTGGTTATACCTATGACCAGAAAAATTCCTTTAATTATTGCAGGTGGTTTTGTTGCAGTTATATTACTGGCAATTGGCATCTACCGGTTTTATTTTTTACCTGTTTCGTATCAGGATACCATAACCGAAGGTGTTGCTTTCCCTGTAGCAATTTATCGACTTGATAAAGGCTATCCGCTGATTGTGGCAGAAAACCGTGATGATGCAGTATTTGCATTAGGAATTGTTCATGCGCAGGATAGGCTTGCGCAGATGGAGTTTTTGCGAAGTCTTGCAACTGCTACAAGTATCCAGGATGGTTTGTCTCAATACGAAAGAATAGGCAGGCTGGTTAAAGCTGTAGGCTTGCCGTTTCAGGCAAAGGCTTTATTGTCGGAGCTATCGCCACAGTACGTGCAAACGTTGCAAAAGTATGCAGATGGTATCAATACCTGTACATTTAAAATGGGTCACAGCAGTAAAAATAAAAGACGCTGGAATGTTGAAGATATTGTTTGTATATCCCTGTTTTTAGAATTCTGTAATGCGTTTGTTACTAATAATGAACTTTTCTTTCCCGTTGAAGATACGGATTTTCCACTGCTTTACCGTGAATTAACTAATAAAAAAATTGTCCATAGCTACAGAAAGCAGGATTATCCTGTTATTAAAGAAATACAACAACTGCAAATGCTTGTTGCATCAATTTTTGGGATCTATGGTTCCTATACAAGAGGGTTTGCTGTGGCTATACCTTCACGGATAATGTACACTGATGCTTCTGCACTGTGTTCAAGCTATGAGCACAGTGTTTCCCTGTATCCCCTGATATATCCTGTGAATTTCCAGGTTGGTGGCAAAGTTATTGAAGGGTATACATGGGCAGGATTGCCGTATGTTGTTGCAGGAAAAACCAATACACTCCGCTATGCTTCATTTTCATTATTTGCTGACAGTCAGGTATTTTGCAAATATCAGATACAGACACGCAATAATATACCATTCTATAACAGTGCTATGGGATATAAAGAATTACAATGCCAACCTGACTGTTTGCACCGTGTATCAAGGTTTACCGATAGTGGCCCGGTTATATCTGATGCTTTTGAATATAATCTGAAAGATGCAATCGTTGCAATATCGTACATATCCCCTGCAAAAGGGTATGTTGAGTCAATGATTGATGTTGCTTTTGCAAATTCAATACAGGATGTAATACAGATAGTTCAGAAATATAAAGGCCAGCCGCGTGTATTTGTTGTGCAGGATGATACCAGGTCATATCAGATTATTGCCGGAAGTGCCATGCTGGTGGATAATGAAGCTGTTATGGTGAGCCCTGAAATGGCATTACTGGCAAAAAATGCTCCTGCTATATTTGAAGTCAGGCAAGCTGATATGTGTATTGCCGGGAGTGAATTTGTTGAAAACCCATCACCCGCTCTCCAGCGTGTTGGGGTGTTTAACAATACAGGTAGATTGTCCTCACTGTACCATGAGCTGTCACAGTACAATGAAATGCAGTATAACGATATTGAAAAAATATTGTATAGCGTCACATACCCTGATGCCAGGGAATATCTGGTTATTATAAATAATCTGCTGAATAAGATGCCCATTACGTCTGCTAAGTTAGCAAACTTTTATTTCAGAGATTGGGATTTAACAATGAAAAGCAATGAGGTGGCTCCCACGCTCTTTAATGCCATTATTGCTGAAATGATACAGGAAACATTTGGAGATGAGTTGCCTTATGCTGTAGAAAATATTTTGACACACTTTACGATTTTTGAACCGGAGTTTCAAAGGCTTTTTAAAGAAGATAAGTCAGCCTATTTTGATGATATATTAACGCTGGAAAAGACAGAATCACGGGATATAATTTTTGACAGAGCATTTTTACATTCACTGAAACCTTTCAATTATACAATTGGCCCATATATTGACGAATGGAAGTGGGGTAAGGTTCACAGCGCAACAATACATCATCTTGATTCACCTTCACTGGTTAAAAATGTAATGGTGAAGAAGAAAACAATAGCCTTTGATGGCTGTGATACTACCATATACCGCTCACTTTCCAGGCAAAAAAGCTTTAGTGTTGATACTGTAACAACATGTTGTTTCTATATGGATAAAATGGTTCACCGGGCTTCTTTATCAGCAAGCATAACTGGCAATTCAGCTTCACATTATTATAATGAGTTTATAGCTAAAGATTCATTTAAGGATATTAATCTGAGTAAAAGGAACGAGCTTTTTTTGATAAAACCGGTGAAAGAAACCCAAAAACAGTAGTGTATCACCATTGGAGCTGATCGGATTCGAACCGACGGCCTCTAGAGTGCGATTCTAGCGCTCTCCCAGCTGAGCTACAGCCCCATTGCATATGCTTTGTTATAGTCAATCTAAGGGCATATTGGTAATTAAGTCAATTGATTTTTTATAGAGGAAGTGATTAAGATTTACAGGATAATAACACAGAAAGGACTATAAATATGCTGGATTTGATTTTAGACTTTATTGCAAAGCTACTATCGTATATCATAACATTTATTAATTGGGCAGCTCGTATTTTGATGCGATTGCTGGAATATTGTGTTGGAATTTTTCGGGAACTGGAAATACAGGAAAAAATAATTGTTGTGCTTTCAATAGTATCCGTTATCATACCCATTTTGCCCATTGCCCGGTTTTATATTTTTGAAAGCTGGTTTTACGTTAATAACCCACTGGCTGTTTATTTTATTGGTATTATTATAATAATGGTGATTTCAACCATAGTACAACAAGGCTGGATATTAATAATAAGGCTTATCATCATTGTTTACTATTTAGCGTGGATGATATATCTGCCTGCAGGTAATCTTATCACCAGGGCAAATCCATATGAATTAGCCTACGGGTACTATATCAATATTGTCATATCGGTTATATATATTGGTTTATGTATATTTTCGCTTTTTACTATCCGCAGGTAGTTGCGTCTAATTTAATTTTCTATATCATCAATTTTGGGCAGGGGCAATACAGGAATGCCCTCGGCCAAAAGATCTTTCATCTCATCTTTCGATGCATTGCCATAGATATTGCGCTCTTCTTCAATGCCATAATAGATTGCACGAGCAACTTCGGGAAACCTGTTGCCAACGTTTTCAAAATGTTCTTTGATGTAAGAATCAATCATACGGACCATTTCAAAAATATTTGGTTGTTTTTTTTCAAGTATTGAGCTCTTTGCCTGAATCGAGCAACCGGTATAAAGTCTTTTTATTTCACGCGAATTGCAGATTGGGCATTCAACAAGGCCTGCCTTCATCTGATCATCAAAGGCATTGTAATCCTTAAAAAATCCTTCAAATTTATGTCCGTTATTACATTCTAAGTCAAAACTGATCATGACATGGACCCTTAATTGTATCAGTGTATTATAGCCATTCACTAATAATTGTGATAGTATGGCAAATATATTTCAAAAAATTATATTTTAGGCGATAGCTCATAATAAAATTATTATTTTTTATAATTTTTGTTGACAATTATATAGTTAATTTTATATGGTCATACAGCATTAATTTTAAAGACTACATCCTGTTAGCATTGAAGTGGGGATGTACATTAATAAAAAATTTCTTTTATTTTATAGATTTTTTTTTCAAAAAAGCTTGACAGCACAATAGTGTTTAACTATATGTACATATCACTTAACGATAGAAGCTGACGTGTTCTTTTTAACCATCGTAGAAAAAATTTCTTTTAAAGAAAGCTTTAAAAAAAATTGAAAAGTTTGTAAGAAAAACTTGACAAACTAAAATAAAGCGAGTATATTTAAAGAAAAGCTTTCAGAACACTTTAAGCAACTCTCCCACTTGAGTGGGATTTTTTATCCAAAAACATGGTTCTTTGAAAACTGAGTAGTATCTCACGGGTGAATGGTTTCATCTTTGTAGAAAATAGGTTTTGAAACCTCTAATTATTAAAATTTAGAATGTAAACTCTTTATTATATTCTATAATGGAGAGTTTGATTCTGGCTCAGAACGAACGCTGGCGGCGCGTCTTAAACATGCAAGTCGTACGGGATCCCTGATGCTTGCATTAGGGTGAGAGTGGCGAACGGGTGAGTAACACGTGGATAATCAACCCTCAGGTTGGGGATAACTCCGGGAAACTGGAGCTAATACCGAATAAGATAGTAGGAACAAAAGTTCTGTCTATTAAAGGTGGGGACCGCAAGGCCTATCGCCTGAGGATGAGTCCGCGGCCCATTAGCTAGTTGGTAGGGTAATGGCCT